>DATFEU010000053.1:0-2823 GCA_035250725.1 Actinomycetota bacterium | reverse complement strand
GACCGGCCCCACGGGGATGCCCGAGAGGTCGAAGGCGCCCAGCGCATCGGACTCGGCCGACGGGCGCGCGATCTCCGACAGATCGAGCGGCACGATGCCGATCCCGTGGTAGTCGTCGACGAACGACAGCGCCCCGCGCTCCCGCGCGATACGACACACCTCCTTGGCGTCGAGGATCGCGCTCGAGCGGTACAGGACGCGATTCAGCATCACGACCGCCGTCCGCTCGTCGATCGCGCGGTCGAACTCCTCGAGCGGGATCGTCAGGCCGTCGGGGGAGCGGAGCCACTCGATCTCGACCCCGCGCTGGCGTTGCGCGAGCCAGACGTGACCGTCCGTCGGGAAGTCGAGCTCGGACATCACGACCTTGTTGCGCTCGCCGAAGTCGAGGGCGGACGCGATCGTGGAGATCGCGACGGAGATGTTCGTCGTGATCGCGAGCTCGTCCGGGTCGCAGCCGGCCAGCCGGGCGAACGATGCCTTCAGCGCGGCCATCCTCGGGAAGATGTCCTCGAACCAGACGTGGTCGGGCGCGCCCTTCGAGGCCCACGCGTCGACGTACTCGTCGAGATACGCGCGTGACCGGTTCGAGATCGGCCCGAGCGATGCGCTGATGAGGTACGCCTTGCGCTCGACCACCGGGAACTCGGCTCGGTACGACTCGAGCTCTCGCATCTGCGGCCCATCGTAGCCGGGTCGGGTACCCTGCCGATGCGATCAGGAGATGGCCGCGACCATGCCGATCGCGCCGGCCGCGAGCACGACCCAGACGACGTTGACGTCGAACCGGCGGATCGCGACGAACGAGGCCACGGCGACCGCGGCCGCCAGCGGATCGACCGACGACCAGACGGGGACCGGGACGTCGTGCCCGAGGGGGGTGCGGACCCGGACCTCGTCGAACAGGACGTTCGTGGCGAACGTCACCGCCAGGCTGCCGATCACGCCGACGACGGCGGCCGTGATCGCCCCGAGGGCCGACCCGAGCCGCTCGTTCCCGCGCAGGCGTTCGACCGAGGGGGCGCCGAGGAAGATCCAGAGGAAGCTCGGGACGAACGTCGCCCACGCGGCCACCGCGGCGCCGAGGACGCCCGCGGCCGCCGGCGCGAGGCCGGCGGGGTCCCGGAAGGCGCCCAGGAACGCGACGAAGCAGACCACGAGGATCAGCGGTCCCGGGGTGGTCTCCGCGAGGCTGAGCCCCACCGCCATCTCGTCCGCGGTCAGCCAGCCGAACCGGATCACGGCGGCCTGGTTCATGTACGCGAGCACGGCATAGGCCCCGCCGAACGTCACGAGCGCGAGGATCGAGAAGAACAGCGCCTCCTCCGCGAACACGGTGTCGAACCCGACGGCCGACACGACCGCGAGCAGTGGCAGGACCCAGATCGCGAGCCCGATGGCGAGCACGCGCGCTGTCCTCGCGACGCTCGGCCCGACCCGCTCGGGATGCTCGGAAGCGGCGGCGGCGTCGGTCGGTGGCGAGACGAGGTCGCGCGCGATCAGGCCGACCAGGCCGGCGCCGATCACGACCAGCGGGAACGGTACCCCGACCAGGTACAGCGCGAGGAACGCGAGGACCGCGATGAGCACGAGCGACCGGCGACCGAGCGAGCGCGCGGCGATCCGGAGCATCGCGGCCGCCACGATCGCGACGACCGCCCAGGCGAACCCGTCGAAGACCCCGGCGATCCACACCACATCGCCGTGGACGGCGTAGACCCACGAGAGGGCGACCATCAGGAAGAACGCCGGGAGGAGGAAGAAGAGGCCAGCTACGATCGCGCCCGGTGACCCGTTGAGCAGCCACCCGACGTAGATCGCGAGCTGGTGCGCCTCGGGCCCGGGCAGCAGCATCGCGAAGTTGAGCGCATGGAGGAAGTTCGGCTCGCCGATCCACCGCCGGCGCTCGACGAGCTCCGCGTGCATGAGCGCGATCTGGCCGGTCGGCCCGCCGAAGTTCACGAGCCCGAGCCGCAGCCAGAACCGGAGTGCCTCGCCGAACGGGACGTCCGTGCCGGCCGCGGAGGGCTCCATGGGCAGCACGGTATCCGCAGCTTCCGGGTCCCGCAGGCGCCCGGCGGGTGCCACGACCCGCGACCGGTCGATGTCGGAGCCTCCGGTACGATGCCCCGGATGGGAACCGACACGCTTGTCATTCACGGGGCCCGCGAGCACAACCTCAAGAACGTCACCCTGGAGCTGCCGCGCGACGCCCTGATCGTGTTCACGGGCCTCTCGGGCTCGGGGAAGAGCTCGCTGGCCTTCGACACGATCTACGCGGAGGGCCAGCGCCGGTACGTGGAGTCGCTCTCCGCCTACGCGCGTCAGTTCCTGGGCCAGATGGAGAAGCCCGACGTCGACTTCATCGAGGGGCTGTCGCCCGCGATCTCGATCGACCAGAAGTCGACCTCGAAGAACCCCCGATCGACGGTCGGCACGATCACGGAGATCTACGACTACCTCCGCGTGCTCTACGCGCGGATCGGGCATCCGCATTGCCCGAAGTGCGGCCGGCCGATCGGACGGCAGACGCCGGAGCAGATCGTCGACCAGGTCATGCAGCTCCCCGAGGGGACCCGGTTCCAGGTCCTCGCGCCGGTCGTTTCGGGCCGCAAGGGCGAGTACGAGAAGCTCCTGCATGACCTCGCCCAGAAGGGGTTCGTTCGAGCACGGATCGACGGCGAGGTCCGCGACCTCTCCGAGCAGATCCGCCTGCCCCGCCACTACAAGCACACGATCGAGGTCGTGGTCGACCGGCTCGTCGCCAAGCCGGACATCCGCCGCCGCGTCGCCGACTCGATCGAGACCGCGCTCCAGCTGACG
>DATFEU010000047.1:0-2621 GCA_035250725.1 Actinomycetota bacterium | reverse complement strand
GTAGGCGCGGACGGCCGCCGAACGCGCGCGCCCCTCGGCGACGCGCCGGTCGGTGCCCTTGCCGAGCTCCTCCGCGAGGACCTTGTCGAAGGTCTCCTGGTCGAGCGGTGTGTCCTCTCGCGCCATATCGCCCCTCTATCCGCCCTACATCGGTCCCGAGATCCCGCCGTCCTTGCGGATCCTCCAGAAGTGCACCGAGAGGAAGATCACGAGCACGAACGGCAATGCGAGCACGTGCAGCACGTACCACCGGAGCAACGTGTCCGGTCCGACGACCACGCCCCCCAGCAGCAGGAAGTTCGCCTGCTTCGCGATGAACGGGGAGTAGCCCGCGAGCGACGTTCCCACGGTGACCGCCCAGATCGAGAGCTGGTCCCACGGGAGCAGGTAGCCCGTGAACGAGAGACCGAGCGTGAGGAACAGGAGGAGCACGCCGATCACCCAGTTGAACTCGCGGGGTGGCTTGTACGAGCCCGTGTAGAACACGCGAGCCATGTGGAGCGTCACGGACAGGACCATGAGGTGGGCGCCCCATCGGTGCATGTTGCGCACGAGGTCCCCGAAGAAGACCGACGTCCGGATGTTCTGCATGTCGGTGTAGGCGGCCGCCGACCCGAGCTCGGCCGCCGGCCGGTAGAAGAACATCAGGAAGATGCCGGTGATCGTGAGGATGATGAACAGGAAGAACGAGAGCCCTCCCAGACAGAACGTGTAGGTCAGCTTCAGGCCGTGCCGTTTCATCTTGACCGGGTGCAGGTGGTACAGGACGTTGTTCATCGTCGCGAGCGCGCGATCGCGAGAGGTGTCCTTGTAGCCCCGGCGGAAGATCGATCCTGGTCGGAAGATCGACTTCCAGACCTCGGTCTCTCGGACGCGGTCGAGCGCCTCGGTCGGCGTCGGCAGCTTCAGCTTCACGTCCGTCCTTCTCCTCGTCCGCCGCCTACTCGGCCTCGGCCCGCTGGGACTCGGGCACGGCCGCCATCTGCCGCCTGCCGCCCGCCGCCTCCGGCAGGCGCGCGTAGTAGAGCGTGTCCGTCGGGCACCGGTCCACGCAGACGGAGCACCGCGTGCAGGCGTTGTCGTCCACGACGAAGACCGAGTAGGACGTGCCCACCTCGGCGTCGACGGCCTCGCTCGCGGAGTCCTCGACGATGTCCGGGGACATCATGAAGATGCAGTTCCACGGACAGACGTCCTCGCACGCCCGACAGAGGATGCAGTTGTCCGGGTCGAGCATCAGGTGCTTCGGCGACTTCACTCCCTGCTGCAGCCACTCCGGGTCGACGGCACCGATGACGTAGTCGGTGTGGATGTCGACCTCGGTCT
Source organism: Actinomycetota bacterium (assembly GCA_035250725.1). GTDB lineage: Bacteria > Actinomycetota > UBA4738 > UBA4738 > HRBIN12 > DASSJM01. The sequence goes on along the minus strand of DATFEU010000047.1, from coordinate 1,295 downwards.
TGGTGAAGGGCATCGAGCGGCTCCTCAGGCGTTCCTCGTCATCGTGGCCTCATCGGTAGCCGCCGGTGGGCCGGTCCGCGGATCCGCCGCGAAGCTTCCGCCGCCAGTTCTGCAGGATCACGGCGGCGATGAGGGCGGTGATGAACGGCCCCGTCGACAGGCCCATGGCGACCGCGTCGCGCGCCAGGGGCTGCCACTCGCCGGTTCCCGACAGGCCGTCCCATCCGAGCGTCTGTTCGGCGAAGTACAGCCAGAAGGACGGGATGACCGCCATCGTGATGACGCAGAAGAATCCGAAGCCCAGAGAGAACAGGACGGCCGTGGTCCAGGTCCATTCGAAGTCCTTGAGGAACCGCTCGGTCCGCTCCTTGGCCTTGAGCAGCCACTGCGGGACCTTCACGCGACTCCCACCCCCACCGGGACGATCCTGCCCTCCGTCGGTCGGCCGCGTCGGATTATAGACACGCTCAACCCGCGGCCCTGCCGTCGTACGTACCCTCGAACGGCCTTGTGAATCGCTTCACAAGCCACGCTTGGAACTATCGCAGGAGGGCAGGTGTCTCGCAACCGAGTCGAGGGCGCTTCCTACACTTGAGCGCGGTGGAGCCGATCGTGGCGGACTTCGTGCAGGAGGGGCTCGGGTCCTGGTGGGCTCCCGGCCTCGCGTTCGCGGCGGGGGTCGTGTCCTTCGCGTCGCCCTGCGTCTTCCCGCTGGTGCCGGGCTACGTCTCCTTCGTCGCGGGGGGCGAGACCAAGGACGAGCGTCGCCCGGTCGTCCCGATCGTCCTGTTCATCCTCGGTTTCGCGGCCGTCTTCACGGCGCTCGGCGCGTTCACCGGTGCGGTCACCAGGATCCTCCGCTCGCCGGCGGGGATCCGGATCTCGGGGGCGATCATCATCGGGTTCGGCGTCGTGATGCTGCTCTACGCACTGCGCCTCGGCTCACCCACACTGTTCGCCGAGCGCCGTCCGCTGCTCCGTCGCGTCCGACCGGGACCGAGGTGGGCGTTCCCGCTCGGCGTCGCGTTCGGGGCCGGCTGGACGCCGTGCATCGGCCCCGTGCTGGCGGGCGTACTCGCGGTCGCGGCGGCGCAGGGAGGGTCGTTCCGCGGCGCGGCGCTCCTGTTCGTCTACTCGATCGGCCTCGGGTTGCCGTTCCTGCTCGTCGGGCTCGGGCTCCGCAAGCTGATGGGGACGCTCGCGTTCGTCAAGCGCAACTACCACTGGATCGCCGGCGTGTCCGGCGTCGTGATGATCGCGATCGGCATCCTCGTCGCGACGAACCTGTGGACGCG
>DATFEU010000046.1:0-2754 GCA_035250725.1 Actinomycetota bacterium | reverse complement strand
TCGGGCTCGCGCTACGCGATCGTGGTGTGGGGGTTCGAGACGGTCACGTTCGACCCGGTGACGTGGCTCGGCTGGCTCGTCTTCCACGCCCTGGACATCGCGGCGGTGCTCGTGATGGCCGGGTGCGCGTACTTCCTGTGGCGGCGGTTCCGAGACCGAGAGGCGACGACCGCCCAGCGTTTCGGCTACGACTTCGTGCCTCTGATCGCCCTGGTGGCCATCTCCGTGACCGGACTGCTGCTCACGCTCTCCTCGGCGCTGCTCGACGGCGAGGGCTACGAGTTCCTCGCGATCATTCACATGGCCACCGTGGTGCTCACGCTCGTGTTCATCCCGTTCGGCAAGTTCTTCCACGTGATCCAACGTCCGGCGAGCGTGGGGGTCGAGGTCTACAAGCGGACGAGCCTCGAACGCGAGGGGGTCTTCGCCTGCCGCAGGTGCGGCGAGCCGCTCGAGGCCACCGCCTTCGTCCGAGATCTCGAGGCGACGATGGGTGAGCTCGGCCTGCGCTACGGCGAGTGGATCGAGACCTGCCCGCGCTGCAAGCGCCTCGCACGTGGGCAGGCCTATCTCAACGAGGTGAACCGGGGCTTCCGATGAGCCGCGTGAGGGATCCGTTGCCGATCGTGCCGCCGGGGGTCGGAGACTTCCGGCAGGCGGGTTCGGAGACGGGCGAGGGCTGGCGAGCGGATCAGCGCGACGTCAAGCTCGTCCCCACCCACTGCTGTTTCTGCGGGGTCCAGTGCGGCATGTACCTGAAGGTCGACGCGGAGGGCAAGGTCTTCGGCGTCGAGCCGCGCGACCACGACATCAACAAGATGAAGCTCTGCCCGAAGGGGGTCGTCGCCTACCAGCAGGTGGTGCATCCGGACCGCCTGGTCACGCCGCTCATGCGCGACCGGCGCGGGGACGCCCTGCGGCCGGTGTCATGGGACGTCGCGCTCGACCGCGTCGCCTCCGAGATCCGGCGGATCCAAGACGCCTACGGTCGCGATGCGTTCGCCGTGTACAGCGGGTCTTCGCTCGCGACCGAGATCACGTACCTGGCCGGGAAGTTCGCGCGGGTAGCGCTCGGCACGAAGCACGTCGACTACAACGGCAGGCTCTGCATGGTGAGCGCGGCGGCCGCGAACAAGAAGGCCTTCGGGATCGATCGCGCGGCGAACCCCTGGGCCGACATCCTCCACACCCACGTGATCCTCGTCGCCGGCTCGAACGTGGCCGAGTGCTTCCCCGTGATGACGAACTACATCTGGGGGGGGCGCGACCGAGGTGCAAAGCTCATCGTCCTCGACCCTCGAGAGACGCCGCTCGCGCGCACGGCAGACGTGTTCGTCCCGCTCCGGCCCGGGACGGACGCGGCGTTCCTGAACGGCGTGCTCCACGTGGTCGAGCGCGACGGCCTGCTGGACGAGGCCTACATCGCGGAGCACACGGTCGGATGGGAGGCGGTGCGCGACGTCGTCCGCGCGTATCCGCCCGAGCGCGTAGCGGAGATCTGCGGGATCGACGCCTCGCTCATCGAGCACGTCGGCGCGATGTGGGGCGGCGCCGAACGGGCCATGGCCTTCCACGCCCGCGGGGTGGAGCACCAACGGCTCGGCGTCGAGAACGCGCTCGCGATCATCAACCTCGTCCTGGCGACCGGCCAGCTGGGCGCCGAGGGGAAGGGCTACGGCACGATCACGGGACAGGGGAACGGGCAGGCGGGCCGCGAGCACGGCCAGAAGGCCGACCAACTGCCGGGCGCCCGCGACATCGAGGATCCCGCGCATCGCGCGTTCATCGCCGAGTACTGGGGGATCCCCGAGGCCGATCTCCCTCACTCGGGGATCTCGGCCGTCGAGCTCGTCCATGCCTTCCGCGAGGGGAACGTGAAGGGACTCCTGGGCGTGTGCAACAACCCGCTCGTGTCGATGCCGAACGCCGACCGGATCGCGGCCGACTACGACGCGCTCGAGTTCCACGTGCAGCTCGACTTCTTCCTGTCCGAGACCTCGGAGCGGGCCGACGTCGTCCTGCCGTCCGCCGTCTGGGCCGAGGACGGAGGCGTCACGACCAACGCCGAGGGCCGGATCGTGCTGCGGCATCAGGCCGCGGAGCCGCCGGGGGAGGCCAGGCCGGACTGGTGGATCCTGTGCGAGATCGCCCGGCGGCTCGGTCACGGCGAGCGGTTCTCATTCGGGGCGATCCGGGACGTCTTCGACGAGCTTCGCGGGGCGAGCGCCGGGGGCATCGCGGACTACTCGGGGGTGACCTACGAGCGGCTCGAGGAGACCGGCGGGCTCTTCTGGCCGGTCCCGTCCGAGGACCATCCCGGCACGCCGCGGTTGTTCGAGGACGGGCGGTTCCACTTCCCGGATGGCCGTGCGCGCTTCAACCCCGTCGAGTGGACGGAGCCGACCGAGACGGAGGACGGCGACTATCCGATGCGCCTCACCACGGGGCGCACCGTGGCCCACTTCCTGTCCGGCAACCAGACCCGAAGGATCGGGGCGCTCGTCGAACAGACCCCGCGCCCGTGGGTGGAGGTCCATCCCTCGCTCGGGTTCGAGAACGGGGACCCGGTGCGCGTGGTGACCCGCCGCGGCGCCATCACGTTCCCCGCGCTCGTGACCGAAACGATCCGCGCGGACACCGCGTTCATCCCGTACCACTGGGCGAAGCGGGTCGCGGCGAACCTCCTCGCCGTGGACGCCCTGCATCCGATCTCCAAGATCCCCGAGTACAAGGTATGCGCCTGCCGGCTGGAAC
>DATFEU010000366.1:0-8204 GCA_035250725.1 Actinomycetota bacterium | reverse complement strand
CCGCGGCTCGAGCAAGCTCGCGCGGCAGATGCCCGTGTGGGACTTCACCCAGCTGATGAACCGCTTCTACCGCACGTCGCGGGACGTGCTCGTCGAGTCCGACGCGATCATCGAGAAGTTCGTGGGCGACGAGGTCGCGGCTCTGTTCGTCCCGTTCATGACGGGCCCCGGACACGCCGAGCGCGCCGTGGAGGCCGCGAGGGCGTTGCTGCGTTCGACGGGACACGGGACCGTCGAGGGACCGTGGGTCCCGCTGGGTGCTGGGGTCCATACGGGGACGGCGTTCGTCGGGATGGTGGGTTCCGAGAGCGCGAGCGAATTCACGGCGCTCGGCGACCCGGTCAACATCACGGCGCATCTGGCCGCGCTGGCGGCGATCGGCGAGATCCTCGTCACGACCGACACAGCGGCCGCGTCGGGTCTGGACGTCGCGGCGTTCGAACGGCGGAGCCTGTCGCTCAAGGGGTACCCGGTCGACGCGTGGGTGATCTCGGCCCAGTCCGCCCCGACCACGAGCGGCTGATCCCGGCGTGACGCGCGCGGCGAGCCTCCTCCGCGTCGAACCGGGCGAGGGGCGGACGGTGCTGCTGGTCGTTGCAGCGATGTTCGTCGGCACGGCCGGTTACACGATCGGCGAGAGCGGAGTCGGCGCGCTCTTCTTCGAGCAGGTGGGCGCCGACGCCCTGCCGACGATCTACCTGGCCCAGGGCGCGACCGGTCTCGTCGCGATGCTCGTGCTCACCGCGTGGCTGGGGCGCGCCGAGCCGCGGCGCGCGTACGTGGCGATCCCGGTCGGCGCCGCCGCGGTCGTGCTCCTCGAGCGCGTCGCGCTCGGGATCGATGCCCGCGGGATCTACCAGGTCCTGTGGTTGACGGTCTCCATCGTGATGCTCGTGCAGGCCGTCTTCCTGTGGGGAACGGCGGGCCTGGTGACCGACACGCGGCGGGCGAAACGCCTGTTCCCGCTCTTCGCGGCCGGCGGGATCCTGGGCTCCGTCGTCGGCGGGCTCGGCACGGGGCCGCTCGCGCGGTGGATCGGAACGGAGAACCTCCTGTTCGTCTGGGCGGGAGCCTTGCTCGGCACCGCCCTGCTGTGCGCGTCGGTGGTCGGCGTTCGTCGAGGTGGCGCTCCCCGAAGCTCGAAGGGTCCCTCGCCGGTACGCGAACTCGCGCAGGGGTTCTCGTTCGTCCGGCGTTCGCCGCTGCTCGTGTGGATGACCGCCGCCGCTGTGCTGTTCTCCGTGCTCTTCTTCTCGCTCTACCTCCCGTTCGCCCAGACGGCGACCGCCCGGTACCCGGATCCCGACGCCCTCGCCGGCTTCCTGGGGATCTACTGGGCGGGGGTCACGGCCGCCGCCTTCTTCGTCTCCGTGTTCCTCGCCAACCGCCTCCTCGGGTGGCTCGGCGCGGGCACGCTCATCGTCGTGCTGCCCGTCCTGTACGCGGGCTCGTTCGGTCTCCTCCTCGCGACCACGACGTTCGCGATGATCGTGTCGACACGGTTCGTGGTGAGCGTCTGGCTCCAGGGCGTCGCATCCCCAGCGTGGGAGACGCTCGTCAACGTCGTCCCCGAGGGCCGGCGCGACCAGACGCGGGCCTTCCTGAACGGGGGGCCCACGCAGGTCGGAACCGCGATCGCCGGGCTGCTCCAGCTCGTCGGGCAGCAGGTCCTCTCCGCGCGCCAGCTCTCGCTGATCGGACTCGGCGCCGCGGCGACCACGATCATCGTCGCGCGCGGGATCCGTCGCTCGTACGCGAGCGCCCTGGTCGACGCCCTCCGGATCGGCCGACCGGTGGTGTTCGATGAGGGCGGGTTCCGCGTGCCGATCGTCGTCGAACCCGACGCCCAGGCCGTCGCGACCGCCGTGGACGCCGCATCGAGCTCGGACGTCCGGATCCGACGGCTCGGGGTCGACCTGTTGTCCGAGGCGTCGGAGGCCACGGCGCGGGACGCGCTCGAGGCCGCGACCGCCGACGCGGACCCGGTCGTGCGGGCGCACGCGGTGACGGGTCTCGCGACGATCGGCGGACCTGACGTCCGGCCGGAGATCGAACGGGCGCTCACCGACACGGACCCGAGCGTCCGCCGCGCGGCGGTCGAAGCGCTTCGATCCTCGCCCGAACGCGTGCCGCGCGAGGTGCTGCGCGACGAGGACCCGGGGGTCGCGTCGGCCGCCGCGGCGGCGCTCCTTCGAACGGACGACGCGCGGACGGAGGCGGTTGCCGTCCTGCGAGCGCGACTCGCCGACCCCGACCCCGCGGTCCGAGCCGACGCCCTCACCGAACTCCGGGCCGCGGATCCCGGCGATGCGGCGATGCTGCTCTCGCCGCTCCCCGACCAGGACGCTCCGATCGTCCGTGCCGCCCTGCTCGAGACCCTCGCGGCCGTTGATCCGGATGCCGCGATCGAGAAGTCGGTCGAGGCGCTGCGGGACGAGGACCCGACGCTCCGGGCGGCCGCCCTCCGGGTCCTGTCGCGTCTCGACCTGCGGGATCACGCGGCCGAGCTGCGCTCGATGGCCGAGGAACACACGGTCCTGGCGATCAACGACGAGGAGCTCGCGGCCTCGATCCCAACCGACGAGGAGGCAGCGATGCTGCTCCGCGACGCGCTCGTCCTGCGCGGGCGCGAGCGGGCGATCGTCGCGCTCTCGACGCTCGCGTTGCTGAGCGACGACCGCGCGGCGGTGAACGTGGCGCTCGACAACCTCGACACCCGGGATCCCCTGCAGCTCTCGAACGCGCTGGAGATGCTCGAGGTCACCACGGACCCCTCGCTCCTGCGTCCGATGCTCGCCCTATGGGAGACGATGCCGGCGCCGCCGCGGCTGGCCGGAAGCGAGTGGTTGGCGCGCGCGAGCGACGACGACGATCCGCTCATCCGTTCCTGCGCCGATCTCGTCCTCGCCGTTCGCGACGGCCCGGCAGCGACCCGAGACGACCCCGCACCTTCACGAGGAGGCGACATGACCAGATCTCGCACGTCGATGTCACCGATGGAGCGCGTGCTCGAACTGCGGAGGATCCGGCTGTTCTCGGAACTCTCACCCGCCGACCTCCACCGCCTCGCGTCCGTCGCCGAGGAGCGGACGTACGCGGACGGGGACGTCCTCGCGCTCGAGGGCGAGCTCGGCGACGAGCTCCACGTCGTCGTCGAGGGATCCGTCAGCGTGACCCACGCCGACGGCGCGGTCGTGGCGCGCCGCGGCGCCGGCGACGTCGTCGGCGAGATCTCGATCATCACCCGCGCGCCGAGGATCGCCTCCCTCGTCGCGGACGGTGGCGTCCGCACGGTCAGGATCGGTCGCCGTGAGTTCGAAAGCATGATCCGGGAGCGCCCGGAGATCGCGCTCGCCGTCATGCGGGTGCTCGCCGAGCGCCTGAGTGTCGAGTCGGCGTCCCACGCGTCCGGGTAGCAGCGAGGGACATGGTGGGGCGCCCGCGCGTCTCGGTGCTCGCGGTACTGCTCGCCGTGCCGCTGGTCGGCCTCGGGCTGCTCCTTGTCGTTCCCGACATCGACGTCGTGTGGGAGCACCATCCGTCCCACTTCCTCCTCGTGCTCGTCGTCGCCCTCATCAACATCGGCCTCGCGATCGTGACCAGCGAGGCGGCGCACCGCCGTTCGGACGCGCGACTGTTCCTCGTGTCCCTCGCGCTCATCACGAGCTCCGGCTTCCTGGGACTGCACGCGCTCGCGACGCCGGAGGTCCTGCTGAACGAGCCGAACGCCGGGTTCGTGATCGCTACGCCCGTCGGGCTCCTCCTCGCCTCCGGGTTCGCCGCCGCATCGGCGATCGAGTTCCAGAGAGCGCGCGCGGGATCGATCCTTCGCCGACAGGCGCTCCTTCGCTGGGGGCTCGTGGTCCTGGTGATCGGCTGGGCCATCGCCTCGCTCGCGGGCCTGCCGCTCCTCGAGCGGCCACCCGAGGAGGAGGCGCCGCTCCTGTTCCGTCTCCTCACGCCGGTTGGGATCGGGCTGTATGCCTTCGCGGCCTGGCGCTACGGGAGGCTCTATCGGATCCGGCGCCGAACCCTCCCCCTCTCCGTGTCGGTCGCGTTCGTGCTCCTCGCGGAGGCCTTGATCGCGGTCGCCTTCGCCCGGAGCTGGCACGCCTCCTGGTGGGAGTGGCACCTGTTGATGGCGATCGCGTTCGCGGTCGTGTTGTTCGCGATCAGGGACGAGTACCGGCGTGTGGGATCGGTCGCCGGCGCCTTCGGCGGCCTGTACCTGGAGCAGACGCTCGAACGGCTCGACCGGCGATCCTCCGAGGCGCTCGGCCGGCTGGTGCGAACGCTCGAGGCCGGGGAGCCGCTGGATCCGGTCTTCGAGCGGCTCCGGCGCGAGGGCTTCGCCTCGGACGAGGTGCTGTTGCTCGAACGCGCGGCCCGCGAGCTGGCGCGCGTGGACGCGCTCTTCCGCCCGTTCGTCGGGCCTCAGCTCGCGGCCCGGCTCGAGCAGGACCCCGAGCTCGCGGAGCTCGGGGGTCGCGAGGCACAGGTGACGGTGCTGTTCGCCGACCTCGCGGGGTTCACCAGCTTCTCCGGCGAGCGCTCACCGACCGAGGTCGTCGAGATGCTGAACGCGTACTGGGCGGCGGCCGTGCCGATCGTCGCCGAACGCGAGGAGGGACTCATCGAGCGCTTCGCCGGCGACGCGATCCTCGTCGTGTTCAACGCGCTCGAGGACCAGCCCGATCATCCGGTCCGCGCGGTCCGCGCCGCCGTCGATATGCAGCGGGCGATCGGACGGATGGCGACGCGGCATGTCGACTGGCCGCACTTCCGGATCGGCATCAACACGGGGCCTGCCGCGCTCGGGAACGTCGGCGCCGGGACGCACCGGAGCTTCACGGCGATCGGGGACACGACCAACGTTGCGGCGCGTCTACAGATGTCCGCGCCGCCGGGGAGCATCCTCATCGGCCGGACGACGTACGAATCCGTTCGAGACCAGATCCCGGCCACCGAGTTCGGCGAGCTCGAGCTCAAAGGCAAGCCCGAGCCCGTGGTCGCGTTCGAGGTGCCGCTCGGAGGGTCGGACTCGGCCTAGGACCCGGCCGTGCAGCGCTGTCTCGCTCGGTGGGAGGAGAACGCCGATCGCAGGGGCATCGTCCCGCGGATCGCGAGGACCCGTGAGCGGATCGCGGCGCTCGCCGGTAGGCACGGCGGGTCACGGTCCCGCCGGCTGTCACCCGGACCTGCTACCGTTGGCCGCGAGGGTAACCGTTTCGCGGTATCACGCTACGAGCAGTTCCCTCCCGGCTGTCACGGCCGGCGCCAATAAGGGCATGCAGCAAGGCCCTGACGGCGGAAGGAAGGAGGGATCGCACGTGGCAACTGGAACCGTGAAGTGGTTCAGCCCGGAGAAGGGCTTCGGCTTCATCACTCCCGAGGACGGCAGCGCCGACGTGTTCGTGCATTTCAGCGCGATCACGGGCGAGGGCTACCGCAACCTCGAGGAGAACCAGCGGGTCGAGTACGACGTGACCCAGGGGCAAAAGGGCCCCCAGGCCGCGAACGTCCGCGCCGTCTAGGCGCGATCGGCTCAACGAAACAAGGACCTGGCGACTCGCCGGGTCCTTGTTTTCGTTTCCGGTCTCGGATCAGGCCTCGGCCCGGTCCTCAACCTCGACGTCTTCGGTCTCCTCCGGGGATTCAACCTCTTCCGGCATCGCGAGCCACTCGCTCTGCTCCGCCGGACCGATCGGAGGCCCCGCCTCGATCAGCCCCGCCTCGCGGTCCTTCTTCCGGGCGGCTCGCGCCACCCGTCGCTCTTCTCGGGCGGCGTGCTTACGGGCCGTCACGTCCCGGCGCTTGCGTTTCCCCATGCTGTCAGGCATCGGAGGCTCCTTGGTGGTCCTATCTCCTCGGCCGATGTGCGATCACAGGCGCTCCATCGCATGTCGACGGGTGGGAGGGGTGTGCAGGAAGCAGGTCGCCGAACGGTTGTACGTCGACAAGACGGTGGTGCAGGCGGCCTCGCTGCACGGACGGCCCTTAGCCGGGCGCGACGCCGCATCCTTCCCGCGCACGGGCGCTCCGAGCACAACGTCGCTGCCGCCTCTGGCCATGCACCCTCCAGGTCCGGGGGCGCGCCCGACCTCACGATGAGGGAGATCGGCTCGAGGGGGGACCTCGTCGCCGAACGTCCGTCGAGGCTCCCGAGCGGCGCCCGGAACGACAGCGTACTAGAGGAGCCTTCCAACGTGCCCCGGCTACGATGACGGCACCTGCGACGAAGGAGGCCCGCATGGCCGCCACCTCCACGATGCTCGCGCTCGGAACCGAGGCTCCCGACTTCGATCTGCCCGACGTCACCAGCGGGCGTCGAGTCCGTCTCGCCGACCTCCGCAACGAGAAGGCGCTGCTCGTGATGTTCATCTGTCGTCACTGTCCCTACGTCGCGCACGTCCGAGACGGTCTCGCGCAGCTCGGACGCGACTACGCCGGCGCGGACCTCGCGATCGTGGCGATCTGCTCCAACGACCCCGAGGAGTATCCGGCCGACCGGCCCGAGAGCCTCGCAGAGGAGGCGGCCGAGGCGGGCTACGCGTTCCCGTACCTGTTCGACGAGACCCAAGAGGTCGCCAAGGCGTACACCGCGGCGTGCACGCCCGATCATTTCCTGTTCGACGCGGAGCGCCGGCTCGTCTACCGCGGGCAGCTCGACGACAGCCGCCCGGGCAACGGCCTACCCGTCACCGGGACGGACCTCCGCAGCGCGATCGATGCCGTGTTGTCCGACGAGCCGGTCTCGGACGACCAGCGGCCGAGCGTCGGCTGCAGCATCAAGTGGCGGGCCGGCAACGAGCCCGACCGAGCGACCCCGTTCAACGACCTCTGAGCGAGGCGAGCGGCGGTCGATCGGCCCGGTCCGCCGAGAGCCACGTCTCGAACGCCGCCCGCGCCGCCGGCCACTCCCCGTCGGTCATCGAGAACCACGCCGAGTCGCGGTTGCGTCCCTTCACGACCATGTGCTGACGGAACACGCCCTCGAACGTGAACCCGAGCCGGAGCGCCGCCGCCCGGGACCGCTCGTTCAACGCGTCGCACTTCCATTCGACGCGCCGGTGACCCAGCCGTTCGAACGACTCCCGCAGCATCAGGAACGCGGCCTCGGTGTTCGCCTCGGTACGCTGTGCGCTCGGGGCGTACCAGATGTGACCGAGCTCGAGCCGTCGATGCGTGAGGTCGACGTTCATGAACGCCGCCATGCCGACGGGGCCGTCCTGTTGCGAGACGACCGTGAGGAACAGCGGGTCGTCGCTCCGCCCGCACTCCCGCAGCCACTCCGCCATCGGGTCGGCGGCGGCGAACGGCCCATACGACAGGTACGTCCATATCCGGGACGCCCCGACGCTCCCGTCGTGCGCCGCGATCCACAGCGGTTCGGCGTCCCCGGCCGGATCGACGGGCCGGAGCGAGACGTACCGGCCTTCCAGCTCCCGGCGCTCGGGGGCGCGGGCCGGCCGATCGTCGACGACTCCCCCGACGGGGGGTGCCTCGCTCACGCCTCGAGTCTCGCACGCGCGTGCGCCGGGGTTGGGCGCGGAGGTTCGAGGTTCCTCACGCTGGGTATCTACCGGTCCACCGACATGGGGAGGTCGTCATGGCGTTGACCAGCACGATGCGCGACTACGGCCGTGCCGTCCGGTCCAGGGCCGGGCACATGGGCCATCAGATGAAGGATCGGACCCTCGAGAAGCGGCTCGACCGCGCGAGCACCGAGGCCGACCGCCTCCGGCTCGAGAACGAGGTGCTCCGCGACGAGGTCGACGACGCTCGGTCCGAGCACCGCAGGATCCTGGACATGCTCGACGAGCGCCTGCCCGAGCACGTGGAGAACGGGGAGGAGCACCGCTCGCACAAGGGGCGCTGGCTGCTCTTCCTGTTGGCCGTCGGTGGCGGGGTCTACGCGGTCGTCCGTTCCCGGCAGCACGAGCAGGAGCCGAGCTCGTTCGGGGCGGGGGGCACCGCGGGCATCTAGCACCGCACCGGTCCGTCCGGCCGGAAGGGGGCGCTACAGTTGGGCCGGCATGACGTTCGCGCCGGCCGACATCGGGTTCGTCGCCGATCCGTATCCGGCCTACGCGGAGCTCCGCGAGCACACGCCCGTTCGCTACGACGAGGGCACGGACCACTGGCTCGTCGCGAGGTACGGCGACGTCAACGCGCTCCTGCGTGACCGGCGGCTCGGCAGGACC
>DATFEU010000162.1:0-12585 GCA_035250725.1 Actinomycetota bacterium | reverse complement strand
CCGACCAGAAGCGGTCCCGAAGACCTCCGGGGGCGAAGCACGCCCCCGACGGAGGCTTCGAGGAGGAGAGTGAGTTCATGCCAGAGCCTGCACGTCCGCTCGGGACGGACGACGCCGACGACCTCCGGCTGTACCTGGAGGCGGCGGCGCGCGAGCCACTCCTCACCAAGGAGGAGGAGGTCGAGCTCGCCATCCTGATCGAGCACGGCAAGGAGGGGGAGGAGCGCCTGCGCGCCGGCCGTCTCCGGTCCGAGAAGTCGATCATGAAGGCCCGCCAGGAGGTCCGGAAGGCCGAGGCGGCACGCCAGCGCTTCATCATGGCGAACCTTCGTCTCGTCGTGTCCGTGGCCCGCAAGTACCAGGGCCAGGGCCTGCCGCTGCTCGACCTGATCCAGGAGGGCAACATCGGCCTGATGCGCGCGGTCGAGCTGTTCGACTGGCGCCGCGGCTTCAAGTTCTCGACCTACGCGACGTGGTGGATCCGTCAGGGGATCACGCGGGCGATCGCCGATCGCTCTCGCTCGATCCGGCTGCCGGTCCACATCCACGACCGTCTTCGGAAGCTGAACCGCACGCGCTTCCAGTTCGCGCAGTCGATGGGGCGCGAGCCGTCGCGCGAGGAGCTCGCGAAGGCGCTCGACACCACCGTCGACGAGATCGACGACCTGACGGAGATGGGGCGACGGGAGCCGCTGTCGCTCCAGTCTCCGGTCGGCGAGGACACCGAGCTCGGCGACCTGATCGAGGAGGTCGACTCCGACGCGGCGTTCAACGAGGTCGAGGACGCGCTGCTGCGGGACGAGATCGGCAGCGCCGTCGACCGCGTGCTCGACGAGCGCGAGCGCCACGTCGTCGCGTTGCGGTACGGCCTCGAGAACGGACAGCCGCTGTCGCTGCGCGAGACCGGGAAGGTCCTCGGGCTCTCGGGCGAGCGCGTTCGGCTGATCGAGCGCGAGGCGCTCCGCAAGCTGCGCGACTCCAACCTGATCTCCGCCGTCGCGGCGATGTAGCGACGGGCGACATCGGGAGGACGCCGGAAGGGGCGGGCCGTCGGCCCGCCCCTTCCGCATCTACGCTGTCGGGAGGGTGGACGTCGAGCGCAGCGCCATCGAGGTCGAGGTCGACGGTCTCCACCTGCCGGGCGACCTCGCGATGCCGAAACGCGCCCTGGGCGTCGTCGTGTTCGCGCACGGGAGCGGTTCGAGCCGGCGCTCTCCTCGGAACATCCAGGTCGGCGAGCGACTTCACAGCGCCGGCCTCGGCACGCTCCTCTTCGACCTCCTGAGCGAGGACGAGTCCATCGACCGTCGCAAGGTCTTCGACATCGCACTGCTGGCAGGTCGTTTGAGCGAGGCCGTTCGCTGGGTTGTCCGGACCGCACCTGGGGACCCGATCGGACTCTTCGGCGCGAGCACGGGAGCCGCGGCAGCACTCATGGCGGCCGTGCCTGAGATCGGGGCGATCGTGTCGCGGGGCGGGCGTCCCGATCTCGCTGGGGACGCCCTCGAGCGGGTGTCCTCGCCGACCCTGCTGATCGTCGGCGGTCGGGATCACCAGGTGCTCGAGCTCAATCGCGAGGCGCAGGCGAGGATGCGGTGCGAGACGAGGCTCGAGATCGTGCCCGGCGCCACCCACCTGTTCGAGGAGCCCGGGACGCTCGAACGTGTGGCCGACCTCGCGGCCGCGTGGTTCGTCTCGCACCTCGAGGGGTCGGTCGCGGGTTAGGCCCGCGTCATCGAGACGCGGTCGCGAGGAGCTTGGCTTCGGCCATCCGTCTGGCGATCCCGGTCATCACCAGGTCGGTGAACACCTGGATGTCCTGGAGCGACTCGGGGTCGCCGTGGGGCTCGATCGGTTCGCCGTAGACGACCGCGACCCTCCGGCGAACAGGGCGGCGGTAGTGGAGGCCGCTCTTCGGCCAGCGGTCCTGCGTCCCCCAGATCCCGACCGGCACGACGGGCGCGCCGGTCGCGAGGGCGATCCGCCCGACACCCTTCCGCCCCCGCTGCAGGCCGGATCCCGGGTCGGGGTTCACCTTCCCTTCGGGGAAGATTCCGGCGAGCGCCCCACCACGGATCGTGTCGACCGCCTCGCCGATGGCGCTGGCGTCGGCCTTGCCACGCTTGAGGGGGATCTGCCGGTAGAGACGCAGGCCCCACGCGATCCTCGGCTTGTCGAAGAACTCCGCGGCCACCAGGAACCGTGTCATGCGTCGGGCGTGTCGTCCGCTGACGTAGGCGAGCATGATCCCGTCGAGCGCAGAAACGTGGTTGCCGGCGAGGATGCCGGGGCCCGTGGCCGGCACGCGACCGACGCCCCGAGCCCGGATCCGGAACAGGAGCCGAGCGCACAACCCGACGACGATGACGCCGAATCGCCACCAGCCGTTGAGGTCGCCCCGCCGAGCCATCGCCGGATGCTACTGCTGGATGGCCACGGGTAGGATGCCCGCGCCGGACTCAGGGACGAGCATGGACGTCAGCGACCTGCAGGAGCACGCATCGATTCGCTACGACGACTTCGTCGGCGCGCTCCGCGAGATGGTGAACGTCGACTGCGGCTCGTACACGCCCGAGGGTGTGAACGTGATCGCCGACCTGTGCCAGCAGCGGTTCGAGGCCGGGGGCTGGAAGGTCGAACGCATGACCCACGTGCCCGCCGAGGGCGAAGGGCAGCTCGGCGACCTCGTGATCGGCCGGCTGAACGGCACGGGAACGACGCGCTTCCTGATGATCGGCCACACCGACACGGTCTTCGACCCGGGGACGGTCGCCGAGCGTCCCTTCCGCGTCGATGGCGAGCGCGCGTTCGGCCCCGGGGTATCCGACATGAAGGGCGGGCTCCTCACCGGCTTCTACGCCGTCGAGGTGCTTCGGGCGGCGGGGTTCGAGGGGTTCGGTTCGATCACGTACGTCTGCAACCCGGACGAGGAGATCGGCTCGCCGTGGTCGAACGACGTGATCCGTGCCGAGGCGGCGAACGCCGACGTCGCCCTCGTCCTCGAGGGGGCGCGCGAGAACGGCGACATCGTCTCCTCCCGCAAGGGCGTCTCGGACTTCCGGATCGAGATCGAGGGCCGGGCCGCCCATGCGGGGGTCGAGCCCGAGCGCGGCCGCAGCGCGATCCTCGAGGCGGCCCGCAAGACCGTTGCCTTCCAGGCCCTGAACGGTCTGTGGCCCGGCGTCACGGTCAATGTCGGCGTCGTCGAGGGGGGGACGCGGCCGAACGTCGTCCCCGAGCGCTGCGTGCTGGAGGTCGACGTCCGTTCGCCCGAGGAGTCGTCGTTCCGGGAGGCCGAGGAGGCGGTGCGCGCGATCACGCAGGAGCACACGGTCCCCGACGTGTCGGTGACGGTCGAGGCGAGCGGGTGGCACCGCCCGATGGAGAAGGGCGAGGGCGGCGCGCGACTCGCGGACCTCGCGATCGCCGTCGCCGCCGAGCTCGGGTTCGAGCTGAGGGACGCTGCCACCGGTGGTGCCTCGGACGCGAACACCACTTCGGCGGCCGGCGTGCCGACGCTCGACGGCCTCGGACCGATCGGCGGGGACGACCACGGTCCCGAAGAGTGGCTGGAACTCACCAGCGTGGTTCCTCGAATCTGCCTCCTTGCCGGTTTAGTCTCGAGGCTCTGAGACCGAGAACCTAAGGGAGGGACCGGTGGGGATGGCCGCCGTTGGTTCCGACGTACGGATCGCGATCGCCGAGCTTGGCACCGCACGGCCGGTCCGCCGGGGCGACGACGACGGATCCGTTCTGGAGGGCCTCACGGAGGCGATGGAGCTGTGAGCACGATCCAGGTCTCGCCGGTCGTCGAGCATCACCCCGCCGAGTCGAAGCGGCGCCGGATCAACCGGGCCGACGCCAAGCTTCGAAGGAGCCTCGTCGCCCTTCGCAGGACGATCGAAGAGAACGCCGGGGTCCTCGCCGGCCTCGAGAGCGTTCCCGACCTCGAACGCGCGCGCATCGGCGCCGACATCCGCGACGACTGGATCCAGGTGATGGGGGCGGCCGCGCTTCGCGCGCAGGCGCTCGTCATGCTGTTCCAGGATCCGGCGCTGCGCGCCGAGGCGGCCGAGCTCTTCGAACTGGTCGACGGCTCGATCGAACGGTTCCGCCGCCTGCTGCTCGAGCCCCGAGGCTGAGCTACTCGCGCGTCGTGACCTTCGAGGCCCTCGTGTACGCGCCCGGCGTTCGGCCGTGGGTCGCGGCAAGGCGCCAGGCGAGCAGCTGCACCGGGACGATCGAAACGGCGGACATCAGCGCGCGGTCGAGGTAGCCGGTGGCGACCGGCCTCGCCCCCTTCGGCGCCTCGCCGTCGGGTGTTACGACGAGGACGGCGGATCCGGCCTCGACGAGGTCGGCCGCGAGTCCGAGGTCGAGACGGCGCGTCTCGGGCTCGGTCGCCATCACGACGGCCGTCATGTTCGGTCCGGCGAGCTCGAGTGGGCCGTGGCGGAACGAGCCCGATTCCAGCGATTCCGCCATGACGCCGGACTCCTTGAGGATGAGCGCGCCCAGCTCGGTCGCGGCCCGAGCCGGGCCGCGACCGAGCAGCACCATGACCTCGCGATCGCCGTGCCAGGCCGCGAGGTCCTGGGCGAAGTCCTCCGGGTCGTCCAGGAGCCGCTCGGTCGACCTCGCGGCGCCCTCGGCCGCGGTCCGGGTGCGGTCGATCGCGGTGTCGACGCTGTCGCCCGCGAGAAGCCGCGCGAGGCCCGACAGCGTCGCCATCGCGGCGGCGAACGTCATCGTCGACGGCCCGGTCTCGGGGCCGGCCCACGTGTCGAGCGCGATGTCCGCGCGGCGGGCGAGGTCGTTGTCGAGCCCGTTCGTGATCGCGACGACGAACGGCCGGGTGCGCTGCTTGGCGACCTCGTTCGCGAGCCGGACGATCTCGGCGCTCTCGCCCGATTGACTCACGATGACCGCGAGCGTGCGCGCCCCGAGGATCGGGCGGCGGAAGTGGAGCACCTCCGCCGCGTCGACGAGCAAGGCGGGTACGCCGCGGGCGGCGAGATCGTTGACGGCCGGGTAGCAGGCGTCGTACGAGCTCCCCATCCCCGTGAACACGATCGTGCGCGAGGCGCTGGTCGCCTCCCGGATCCGTTCGAGCGACTCGCGCTGGTCGACGAGCGACGCCGCCGCGCGGCGCATCGCGTCGGGCTGCCCGGCGATCTCGCCGAGGAAGGTGTCGTGGAACCCTTCGAGCGACCTCATCGCACCGAGTCTACGGCGCGGACGCACGGCGCCGCTCGGTCGGGCGCGTCCCGGAACGCAGGCTGCCCCGCAGCCGAGGCCCACGCCCATCGGTAGGCGGCCGGCTTCAGGGTGAGCCGCAGGATCCCGAAGGCCTTCGCCTGCGCCCTCGCGAGGTTCGGCGGCCGTTCCTCGGCCGGGAAGGCATAGTGGCTCGCGCCGCCGGTCCCCACCACGAATTGCCGGATCCCTCGTGGGCGGTCGAGGTTGCCGTTCGGATCCTGCGGGCGCCACCGCTGGTAGTTGTGCGAATGGCCGTTCAGCACGACGTCGGCGCTCGCGGCGTGGAGCAGTTCCCACAGCGGGCCGATCGCCGACGACGCTCCGCTGCCGGTCGGGAAGGAGTAGCGCGGATGGTGCCAGTAGGCGAGCGTGCAGGGATAACTCGCGTCGGGGTGGTGCGCGAGGTCCCGTTCGAGCCAGGAGTACATCCGGTTGCCTAGTCCCGGGTCCGAGGGATCCGCGGCCGGGCCGCAGCCTCCCGCACCGAAACAGAGTTCGGAGTTGAGCGCGATCAGGTGCCAGCAAGGGTCGTCCGGGCACGCCCCGAGGTCGAACGAGTAGTACCCGAGCCCGTCCGGCCCCCGCACGCGATCGCCGAAGTACCGGAAGTAGCCGCGAGGCTGGGACGAGGGGTCGTTCGCGTACTCGTGGTTCCCGGGGACGGGCGAGATGTTCGCGAGGGCCCGGCCCCACGTCGGGTGGAAGTAGGTCGTGTACGCGGCGTACGCCCCTACCTCGTACTGATTGTCGCCGAGGAGGAGGACCTCGGCCAGCCCGGTCCCCTCGATCAGCTTCGCCGTGTCGTCGTGCTGGCAGCGCGTAGGCGCCTCGCGCCCGGACGCCTCGCGCTCGCACGCGATGTCGCCGGCCGCAGCTACCACGTACCGACTTCGGCCCGGTGTCTCCGCGCCTCGCTCCGACGGGTGCTCGATCGGACGCGCGTCCGACGATCGGGTCGCCGCAGCTCCGAGGGTCGACAGGGCGAGCGCGGCGAAGAGGAGCGCCGCGGCGAGCACCTTGCGCATCCGAACCATGCTACCGACGCGCGCGGAAGCGTCCGCCCTTCATCGTCGATTCACGGTCCTCTCATCGTGCCTGTTGCAGCCTCTGCGCGTCGGGCAGGTAGGAAACCGGGTCCGAGGAGTAGGAGGAGCCATGGACCGCAGGACGAAGTGGATCGCAGGCGGCACGGTGGCGTTCGCCATCATCGGCGGGGGAACCGGGATCGCCATCGCGACGGGCGTCGCGGACGACGACGAGCCGCTCACGGGTTCGGCGCTGGAGCAGGCCACGGCCGCGGCGCTCGAGCACACGGGCGGCGGCACGGTCGTCGAGACCGAAGCCGGCGACGACGGGGCCGCCTACGGGGTCGAGATCCGGCTCGAGGACGGTCGCGTCGTCGAGGTGAACCTGGACCGGGACTTCAACGTGGTCGGCGACGAGGCGGACGACGACGGCGCGAACGACCAAGACGGCCCCGACGACGACTGAGCGGCCGACGGTCGAGGGCTCGATCGGCTCAACGGGCGCACGGAGCGATCCAGGTCGCGGTGCTGGACGAGGATCTCGACGCCGCGGTGGTGGCGCGCTTCGCTTCCGAGCGCTCGTCGCGTCGATCGACGACTCGACACCCCTCCGGTGAGACCGGTCTCATCGCCCGCTCACATCCCTCTCATCGGCCGCTCCGCATGATCGGTCGGAGCCCACAGGAGGTAGGAGATGCAACGGAGGATCGCAACGCTCGGGGTCACGCTCCTGACCGCAGCCGGCATCGTGCAGGGCGGGGCGGCCCTCGCCGGCACGTGTCCCGTCGCGCTTCCCCAAGGGAGCGAACCGGCGATGCTGGAACCGGCGAACTTCGTCCAACGGATCGACAGCCCGTTCCTGCCGTTCCTCCCGGGATCTCGATGGATCTACCGGGAGACCGACGCCGCGGGAGCTCGGGCGAAGGTCACGGTCACGGTGACGTCACGGACGAAGGAGATACTCGGCATCGACGCCACGGTCGTGCACGACAAGGTGACCGAAGGCGGAAAGCTCGTCGAGAACACCTTCGACTGGTACGCGCAGGACGAGTGCGGGAACGTCTGGTACATGGGCGAGAACACGAAGGAGTACGAGGACGGCAAGGTCGTCTCGACCTCGGGGTCGTGGGAGGCGGGGGTCGACGGAGCGCGGGCCGGCGTCGTCATGCCGGGGGACCCGCAGGTCGGCCTCGCGTACCGCCAGGAGTACTACGAGGGCGAGGCCGAGGACCGCGGCGAGATCGCGAGTCTCGACGAGCAGGTGGAGGTGCCCTTCGGGCACTTCCGCGACGTGATCATGACGAAGGACACCACACCCCTCAACCCGCGCGTCCTCGAGTACAAGTTCTACGCGGAAGGGGTCGGTGTCGTGCTCGCGCTGGGCATCTCGGGAGGCTCCGACCGGGAGGAGCTGGTGCGGTTCTCGGGTCCGTAGGCGCGGGGGAGCCGGAGAGCGCCTCCGTGGCTCGGTCGACGGCCGAACGTCAGTCGCGGAGCGCCAGGTCGAACCGCTCGAGGCGCGAGGGGTCGGCGACCATGTCGACCTCGACGATCTTCCCGTTCGAGAACGCGAACGCGAACACGACCTGGGGCCGTCCTCCGCGGGCCCACACGAGCCCCGGTGCGCCGTCCACCGAGGCCGACCGTGCGGCCCGTGCCCGGCCCGAGAAGGTCCCGGCCACGGCCTCCGCGCCACGGACCTCGCTCGACGCGCGCATCCGCACCGCGACGGCGTCGGCCCGGAGCACGACGTCGGGATCGAGCAGCGCCAGCAAGGCCCCGAAGTCGCCGCCGCGAGACGCGGCGAGGAACGCGTCCACGATCGCCCGCTGGCGGGCCGGGTCGGCGTCCGGAGACGTCCCGCGGACCCGTCGACGGGCTCGGCTCGCGAGCTGACGCGCCGCCTCGGGCGACCTCCCGACGATCGGTGCGATCTCGTCGAACGGCAGGTCGAACAGGTCGTGGAGCACGAAGGCGACGCGCTCGGCCGGGGACAGCGTGTCGAGGACCACGAGCAGCGCGAGTCCCACGGAATCCGCCATCACGACCTCGTGTTGGGGGTCGACGCTGGCCTCGTCGTTCGCGACCGGCTCGCCCGCGCTCGGCTCGAGCGGGTCCTCGCGCCTCGATGTGCGCGAGCGGAGCATGTCCAGGCACACGCGCGCGACGACCGTCGTCAGCCATCCGTCGAGGTTGTCGATCCCGGCGGTGTCGGTCCGACTGAGCCGCAACCACGCCTCCTGGACCGCGTCGTCGGCCTCGCTCGTCGAGCCGAGCATCCGGTACGCCACGGCGCGCAGGCGGGCGCGAGCCCCTTCGAAGCGTTCCGCCAGGAGGTCCTGCCGCTCCATCGGTCACATGCCCCCGTCCAGATCCGTCATAGCATCGACGAACGGGACCCGTCCGACGTGACCGGATCCGAAAGGAGAGCGCGATGACCTCGGGACTGAAGACGATCATCTACCCGGTCAAGGACCTCGCCGCGGCGAAGTCGGTGTTCGCCGAACTTCTCGGCGCCGAGCCGTTCGTGGATCAGCCGTACTACGTGGGGTTCAGCGCCGCCGAGCAGGACATCGGCCTGGATCCCAACGGCCACAGCCAGGGCATGACCGGACCCGTCCCCTACTGGCACGTCGAGGACATCGAGACGAGCCTGAAGCAGCTCCAGGCGGTGGGCGCCGGGGTGCAGCAGCCCGCCACCGACGTCGGCGAAGGCAAGCTGATCGCGAGGGTGACCGACGCGGACGGCAACGTGATCGGGCTCATCCAGGAGCCGTGACCGCCGACGGGCGATCCGGTCGTGGGCCGGCTCCGGACGAGGTCCGTCCGGAGTCGGCACGGTCCACGGCCAGGCGGGTCGCCGACACGCTGGAGCGCCTGCGCACCGACGTCGACCTCTGGGTGGCGTCCGCGAGCGACACCGGCGACGCGTACCTCGTGCCGCTCTCGTTCCACTGGGACGGGTCGAGGCTTACCGTTGCGACGCCGAGGGAGAGCGTGACCGCGAGGAACCTGATCCGCGCGGGCCGGGCGCGGGTCGCGCTCGGGGAGACCCGCGATGTCGTGATCGTCGAGGGACCGGTCGAGGAGATCGCGCTCGGGACGGAGCCGGAACTCGAGGAGGCGCACGCGCGCGCCGCGGGCTTCGATCCTCGCGAGCTCTCGGAGGAGTACGTGTACCTGCGGATCACACCCGAACAGATCCAGGCGTGGCGCGAGGCCAACGAGCTCGAGGGTCGGCGCCTCATGGCTCGCGGGACCTGGCTCGAAGCCGGAGGGTGACCGGTATCTCGGGAGGTCTGGCGGGGCGTCGCCTGAAGTCGGATCGGATCTCTCACGCCCCGACGGGCTTCCGGATGTGAGACCGGACCGGTCGGCCGGGCTAGCGTCGCTGGGCCGACGTTGCGCCGAGACCCAGGATGGCCTCGGCATCGCGCAGCGAGGCCATCAGCGCCTCGCGGTCGCCCGTCAGGGCCGCCTCGGCACCCTGCTCCAGGGCCTCAGCGACTGCCCACGCCTTCATCTCCGCCTCGGCGAACACGATCCGGTCCTCGGACCCGGCTGCCCGGAGCAGCATCTCGAAGGTCGCGTGCACGTCCAGGTCGACCAAGGACACGATCCGCTCCAAGTCCTTGGCGCCGGGCCGGAGGGAGTCCCTGAGCGCCGCCAAGACTTGGTCGCCCTGGGCGCGGAGGGCGATCTCGACCTTCTCCGGGTCGGCCTGGGCCGAGGGGATCATGGCCGAGACCGATTCGGCGTACCGCTCCGCCCTGAGCTCCCATCCGGGTCGCGGCTCTCGATCACCTGATGATCTCAGGGTCACCTTCGCCTCCGGAACAGACCCTTCTTGGGCGGTACGTGATGGCGCGCCTTCTGGCGCAGGGTCTCGGCCAACGCCTCTGGGTCGATGTGCAGGCGGCAGCTGGCGCGGATCACGACTCGACCGAGGCTGTCCACCTCGAAGGTGGCCCCGGGCAGGATGGCGGTGATCTTCGCCTTGAGCTCGTCCAGGGTCATCTGCTCCACGTCGCGCAGGAGCGCACGCAGCGTGGACTTCTGGTCGGGCTCGGGGGACTTCTCCTGCTCCTCGTACGTTTCGTACCCGTGCCGGTAGTTGCCCTGCCCGTCGTCGATGAGCGAGTACTTCAGCATGGCCCCTCCTTTCGAGATGAGCGGTGTTGCTCGGCTATCTGATCAGGTGCACTCCCTCAGCGATCCCCGTGTCGCCGGGCGTGGGCATCAAGGACGTGTGCCACGTCAGTCCGATACAGGAGTAGCTGCCGTTCGGCGGGACCAAGATGCCGTTGCCGCATGACTGCTGTGTCGGGTCGATCGGGGGCGGACCCCCGTTGCCGCCCTGACCCCCACCATTTCCATTGCCATTGCCGTTGCCCGGCCCGGTGGCGACGTCGCTCCAGCTCTTCTGCTCGACGCTCACGACCGTGGCTTGCGCGAACCCTTGAACGTAATAGAACTTCCCAGATGGTTCGGTGATGGTCGGGTTGGTCAGCGGGAACCAGCGGGTCAGCCCGGTCATGGTCGGCCACGTCTGGGCGCTCGCCCCCGGCACCTGGCACGACCATGCCGGGGCACCATAGACATACCTGGGCATGTTGATCCCGGCGATCTGTTCGCGGAGCAGGTTGGTGCCGCCCGCAGAGTTGCAGTCCATCGTCAGCGGGTCGGTCCCCACCGGATACCAATCGGTGAGACTGAGGAACCCGAACTGGCCCCCCCCGTTGTGGTCGTTGTCCATCAGGACGTAACACGTCTCGCCCGGGGTCGGGTCGGGGACATCGCACGACGAGAAGGCGTTCGGGCCGCCGATCGACGCCATGACCGGCACGGGCGGTCCAACCACCATGCCCCACGCCGCCGTAGCCTCAGCGGAGATGTCGTGTGAGTCGATGCCGATGATCGGGGCGAAGGACAGGTCCTGGTTGGTGGTGACCCTGACGGTCACGTACCCGTAGTCCCTGCTCGTCCCACAGCCCTCCTGCGCGATGATCGTCGAAGTGGTCCCTGAGAGGCTGGCGCCGGAGTCGTCCATATTGGCCAGCCCCAATCGCTGGGCTGCGCCGGGCGCGCCGGCCGCGTCGCCATCGAAGCATGACTGCGCCGCAGCTAGGGCCGCGGCATCGGCCGCCTTCACCGCCGTCCTGCGCGTGGATAGAAGCGACCCAAGGTCGAACACCAGGACCAGCATCCCGGCCAGGGCCAGCAGAGCGAAGACGACGATCAACACGACGGCGCCGCCTTCGTCGTCGTGGACCTTGCGGACCCTACGACAGATCGGCGAAAGCATGCGCGCTCTCCTCCTTCGTCTCCTCCGCCTCGAGGTCGATACCGAGGTAGGCGCCCACAGCGGCGAACAACAGACCGAGGGCCGCGATGGCGACGAGCAGCCTCCACCCCTGGGGAGTCACGAGGCAGGCGGCGACGATCGTCCCGACCGCGACCTTCGCGGCGGTCAGACGGGAGATGGCGGAGAAGCAAGCCCGGATGTTTGCGGCAAACCTACGAAGCATCCCACTGCTCCTTTCTGGCTCCTGGCCGGTAACGGGCCATGCACCCCGCCGCCGTGGTCGCTTCCTTCCGGTTCCTGGAGAGCAACCGGAGCCACGCTTCATGACTCCACATGGCGGGGGAGACGATCGACGACTCGCACTCGGCCGTAACCGGCACGAGCGGAACGGACTCAGCGAGTGGCGGAATTCCTCGTGGCCGTTGCAACGGGGACTCAGTCGGACCCGCGAGTCCGTCCAACCGAATGGCTGGGACCGCCGCAGCGACCAACAGTTCGATCCGTCGCCTCATCCGCCTTGCACCCCCTCCGTAGCCCATCTGGTGGGTAAGTATGGAAGTGGCGGGTGACGTGCTCTACCTCCGTTGGCCTACGCTTCGACGATCGTCGGGACTAGGCCAAAAGGCGCTGGCTAGCAAGGTCCGGTGAAAGCGTTCACCCCGTGTGGCGACGAAGAACGGATCCGACGGGCACGGTTCCACGGACCTCCGGCACGCGCACGCGACGATCATGCCGGTCCGTGGGATCCATCCGAAGGTCGTCTCAGAACGTCTCGGCCACGCAGGGATCGCCATTACCCTGGACACCTACAGCCACGTCATCCCAAGCCTTCAGACCGAGGCCGCGTTCGCGTTGGTGCTGCTCCGTCCCTGGTCGTCGCGTGAAGGTTGGTCAGGCGATCCGTCGCCGGATCCAGTAGATGGTGGCGAGGACCAGGCAGAGAGCGAGCGCGACGAAGATGGCCGTCTCGATGGCTTGGAAGGTCCAGAACTGGTG
>DATFEU010000364.1:0-7462 GCA_035250725.1 Actinomycetota bacterium | reverse complement strand
CCCTACACGGCCGGAGTCCCATCTGACGATCGTCAGGAGATGTGGAAGTCATGCTGCTTGTTCTCGCCGTAGTAGCGCGCTCGGAGGCAGTCGAAGTCGGCGAGCACTCGGAGAGCCTTGGGAACACGACCTTCGTCGGAGAGGCGCACCCACATCGCGCATCGGTCGTCCCGCGCGTAGGCGAGGTAGAGCTCCCGGCCTTCCACGTCTTCTGCGACGGCGGCAACCAGCTTGGTCATGACGCTGCGTCGCCCTATGTACACCGCTTGGTTCTCCAGGATCTGCTTCCCCGTGTAGAGCTTGATGTCCTTGGGCTCGAATCCTGTTTGGGCGAGCGCTGTCTCCGCTCGCCTTGCCTCATCGATGTCGGCGATGATCACCACGAGGTAGCCCTCGGGTTTGTAGTTCCAGGGGCGAGACGAAGGGTCTTCCTCTGTTACGTCCATCGGAAAGGTCGCCTGACCTTCGTCCATGGGGACGCCTCCTTCCTAAGCCGTCGACGGTCATGCGATCCTCGGGGCCGGGCCGGATGAGCGGCAACGACGGTTGCCCGATCGCCTCTGCCAGGTCTGTGACGGCGTTCGTCGAAGGGTCGACCATCGGTGACCATCGTCGACCGCAGACCGGGCATGTACCCGCCGGATCGTCACCCGAGCCTCACCGCCGTGCCGGACGCGCTGATCATCAACATCTGTTGCCCGAGGGATTCGTAATCGATGTCGACGCCGATCACGGCGTCGGCGCCGAGCTGTTCGGCCTGCTTCTCGAGCTCGACGAGCGAGTCGCTCACTCCGGACGCCAGCTCGTTCTCGTACGACTGCGAGCGACCACCGAAGATGTTGCGCATGCCGGCGGCCACGTCCTTGAAGACGTTGACACCGAGCACACCCTGAGCCGCAACCACTCCGAGATAGTCGGCGACGCTGCGACCCTCGATGGCAGGTGTGGTCGTGATGATCATCGTTCCCTCCTTCCTTGGCGGACCGTCTCGCGATCCGTCCATCCCCTGTCGCGGGAGTCGGCGCGGTCTCGATCGGTGATGGTCTCGGCGATCAGCTCGACGAAGTTCGCAGGTGCGTCGAAGGGAGCGGCGTGAGCCGCCCCTTCGATACGATGCGTTCTCCCCGTGGGGATGGCGGCGGCGAGCGACCGCGTGCGGCGGATCATGAAGTCGGGACTCCGTGAGCCGTAGCTGCACACGACCGGGACCTCGATGCTCGCGAGATCCGTCGCCGATGGATGGTTGCCGATCGTGATGAGGCAGTCCCACAGGGTCGCCCTCCCGTTCTCCCTCCCGGCCCGCCGCCACTCCTCGGGGAAGGCGTCCCACGCGCTTCCGCCCTCGCGGTAGGCGTAGGCGGAGCGCAACAGCGCCTCTGCGGCGTCGGCGGGGCGGCCGCGGAGAACGAACGACGCCATGGTGGCGAAGGTCCTGACCTGCGTACCCGTCGAAAGGTGACGGGTGAACCGCCATGGGCCCTCATGTTCGACGACCGCCCGCACCAGGTCCGGACGATGCACCGCGAGGTCGAGGGCGATCATGGCTCCTGAGCTCGTCCCGACGACAACGGCGGGAGGGGTCTGCAAGGACTCCAGCAGCGCTGCGGCATCCGCCGAATGCGTGGAGAGCTTCCTTACGGGTTGGCCGCCGGACCGGGCGTACCCTCGGCGGTCGTAGGTGATCACCCGTCCGATCCGGGCGAGCTCCTCGATCGCGGAACCCCACGTCGACGCCGTCGAACCGGAAGGGTGGATCAGCAGGATCGGCACACCCTCGCCCTCGTCCTCGTAGTAGAGGTTGGGTCCGTCCACCTTCCCGTACCTCCTCGGGTCTCCGCACGCTTGCGCCGCGTCCGCCTTCTTCACACCTGCTTCGGCACGTGCCCGGCGTAGACCAGTCGCATGATCCTGTGCCCCACGTCGGCGGTGGGCGGGAACATGCAGGGGCACCCTCCGTCGATCACCGTGATGCCGTGCTGCCGGCCGTACTCGGTGGCGGCGTCCGAGACGCTGCCCGCGCCGGGACCCCGATGCATCCACACGTGCGTGATGCCGAGCTCGGCGCACTCACGCATGGTGTCTTCGGCGATCTCGGGCCGCGTCCCGATCACCACCGCCTGGACCCCGCCCGGGATCGATTTCAGATCCTGGTAACAGGGATCGCCCTCGACCTCGTCCGCGTTCGGATTGACCGCGAAGACCTCGTAGCCATGTTGGCGGAGGCGCTTGTACACGGTGTTGCTCCCGTGGTCCTTCGGCGTGCGGGACACCCCCGTGACGGCCACGCGCTTGTTGGCCAGGAACGCGGATGCGGCTTCCTTGACGTTCTGCATGGTTCGCCCCTTTCACACGGTCCTCGCCCCGCCGGGGCGGCTTCTGCGGATCGCACCCACGATCAGGAGCGCGCCGCCGATCGCGAAGAGCGCGCCGATCACCAGCGCGACGATGGCGATCCCCAGCAGGGCCGGATACTCGGCTCCCAGATCCGCGCTCACGTCGACCCCGGGGCGCCCGTCCGCGTTCATCACGACGACGGTCCACGATCCGTTGGCGGGATCCCAGGTCAGGGTCTGGGCGCCGGAACCGGTCGCGGAGGCGACCCAGAAGTCCTGCGCTCCCGGAGCCGATCCGGGCGCGCCGCCTCCGATGGCCTCCACCCCGTTCGTCCAGAAGTCCGAGATGACCGAGTGGCTGACCCCGGCGAGGTAGCGATCGACCTCGTCGGCCGGGCCGATCCCCACGAACAGTGCCGAGTCGGTGCTCGTCGGCGTGACTCGGATCCGGACGTTCCCGAGCAGGACGGATGAATACAGCCACCCGACTCCGGGCGAGTCGAGCTCGGCCGGCTCGGTCGCCAACGCCGATCCGGACGTGGAGAACGTGTGAACGTCGGTCGTGACGTACCCGGCCTCGTCGCGCTGGGTGACGTCGGCCCACAGCGCGACCGCTCCGCCGCTCAACAGACCCAGGGATGCCAAGACCAGAAGCGATCCAATCACGAGCGCCGTGATCCGGGCCGCGGTCCATCGGGCAGGAGGGACGGCGGCCCTCGGTGGTTGCGGCATCGCCACGGGACTCGCCGGCTTTCCCCCGAAGTGTGCCGTGTCCGTTGACACTGCCGTTGATGTGTCGAGGTTCTCGTTCACCGATGCCACCTCCTTCAGTGGACGCTCATGGGCTCGAGCGCCTGGAGCAGGGTGAAGTACGTGACGTCCACCCCGATCTTGTCCACCAACTCGATGACCCTTGGCGACGGGTCGCCGAAGAAGGCCATCTCGTGGTCGTAGGCGGATCCGCCGAACAGCGCATCCCGGGCCTGCCTGACGTTGAATGCATGCTCCACGAAGCCATCCGGATCCTCGTACGCCTCGCGGACCTCGCACTCCGTCCCGTCCTTGCTCAAGAACCAGTCGTAGGCGAGCGTTCGGGTGTCCTTCTCCCTCGTCTGCCTCATCATCTCCTCCGCTTGGCGCTTGAACTCCTCCAGCTTCCCCTCGCGGACCTTCAATCGGGCGCGCACTTCGAACTCGCTCATCGTCTCCACTCCTTCGGACGCGGACATTCGTGTGAACACGGATCACCGCTGAACCCGGATCTGGTCACCTCCTCCCGGGACCCTGCGTGGTCGTTCATGGGATGCGAACCTCGCTGACCCGCGTGATCGTGGTGCGCTCCGCCACGTAGAAGGGAAGCTGCCGGAGCGCGTCCGCTTCGCTGTCGGCGTCCATCGTCCACCAGATCGCATGCCCTCCGGATCGGCACGAGGCCAAGGTCGCTCGGTGGCGGAGCGGGCTCTCGTGACCCTTGAACGAGGTGAAGACTGCGCCGCACTCGTCGGGCGTATGACGGTGCTGGAGCAGGTAACGAGCCATGCGTGCAGCTTGTCGCCGCAGGGCCGAGCGGACATCGGGCGATCACCCTGAGCTTTCCAGCCCTGGGGGTCTGAGGGTCCCGCCGTCGGCAGGACCATCGACCCTGCCGAGACGGCTCTGCTCGGGCTTACAAGGGCCCGTGACCACGCCCATCGAGCCGCTCGTCGGACGTGCCGACGAGCTCGACCTGCTCGAGCGGCTACTCGACGACCTCGATCGAGGCGGACCTGGGGCTGTCGAAGTCGCGGGAGAGCCTGGGATCGGCAAGACGCGTCTCCTGCGGGAGCTGGCCGCTCGAGCCGAGGTCCGCGGGCACCTCGTTCTTGAGGGGTCGGGATCGGAGTTCGAGCACGACCTGCCGTTCTCCGTCTTCGTCGATGCCCTCGACGAGTACATCCGCGGCTTGGACCCGGAGGGGCTCGCCGCGCTCGACGACCATGTTCGTGCCGAGCTCGCGCATATCTTTCCGTCGCTGTGGGCGCTCGCCGACGGCCGCGAGGTCGCGCTCCAGCACGAGCGGTATCGCAGCCATCGCGCGATCCGTGAGCTCCTCGAGCGGCTCGCGGAGCCGAGGCCGGTGCTGCTCGTGCTGGATGATGTCCAGTGGGCCGACTCCGCGTCGATCGAGCTACTGGGCGCGCTCCTACGCCGGCCGCCGGCCGCGTCGGTGCTGATGGCGCTCGGGGCGCGGCCGCACCAGGCCTCCGAACGACTCCGGGCGACGCTGGGGCGGGCATTGCGTGAGGCGGTGCTCAACCGTATCGAGCTCGGGGCGCTGAGTCCCGCCGAGGCGCGCGCCATCCTCGGTGAAGCTGTCGAAGCGCCGGAGGCGGCTGTCCTCTACGAGGAAAGCGAAGGCAACCCGTTCTACCTCCAACAGCTCGCGCGGGCGCTCGACCGGGCGGATGGATCGGCCTCCACCGATGTCGAGCTGTCATTGGCCATCGGCGTTCCATCTGCCGTCGCTGCCTCGCTGGCCGAGGAGCTCGCTTCGCTGTCCGGGCCAGCGCGTCTGGTGCTCGAGGGCGCAGCGGTAGCGGGCGATCCCTTCGAGCCCGAACTGGCCGCGGTCGCGGCGGAAACGTCGGAGGACTCGACGATGGAGGCCGTCGACGAGCTCCTGCATCTCGATCTCATCCGACAGACGGACGTACCGCGGCGGTTCCGATTCCGGCACCCCCTCGTGCGACGGGCGGTCTACGAGACGACGCGCGGCGGCTGGCGGCTCGGAGCGCACGAGCGGTGCGCGGAGGCGCTCGCCGCACGAGGCGCCGCGGCTCCGGTGCGAGCTCACCATGTCGAGCGCTCCGCGCGCGAGGGAGACGCCGGTGCCGCTACGGTCCTGCGTGAGGCCGGCGAGGCAACAGCACGCCTCGCGCCCGACAGCGCAGCTCGGTGGTTCGGAGGAGCCCTACGGCTGCTGCCGGCGACCGCGCCGAACGCGGATCGCATCGAGCTCCTGCTCGCCCGCGCAGGAGCCCTTGCGGGGGCGGGTCGTTTCGCCGACAGCCTCGAGGCGCTGCTCGAAGCGAGCGCGGTCGTCCCGGAGCGATCGAGTGTCCTTCGCACGACGGTCGTGACCGCGTGCGCAGGGATGGAGCGCTTCCTCGGACGATATGAGCAAGCCCACGTGCGCCTGGCGGGTGCCCTTCACACGCTGCCGGAGTCTGCCTCGGTCGAGTCCGTCGGGCTGCTGATCGAGC
The DNA here is from genome assembly GCA_035250725.1 of Actinomycetota bacterium. Lineage (GTDB taxonomy): Bacteria > Actinomycetota > UBA4738 > UBA4738 > HRBIN12 > DASSJM01. The sequence continues at coordinate 1,887 of DATFEU010000364.1, read as the reverse complement.
TGACGCTGAATGAGTTCTACCGCTCGAGATTCGAAACGATGCACGAATGGGCCGAGCGCGCGGTTGGCGCCGCGAGGGTCCTGGGAGATCGGCCTCTCATGGCGGCGTCGCTCGCCATGCCCGCCCTCGCGTACGCCGTGACGGGACCGACGGAGACAGCTCGATCCCACCGTGCTGAAGCCGCGGCGCTTGTCGACGAGCTCTCGGACGACGAGCTCTCGCGCCGTCTCGACGCGGCGGCCTGGCTCGGTGCGGCCGAGCTTTACCTCGATCTCTACGCCGAGGCCGACGCGCATGCGAGCCGTGCCCGCGCACTCGCTCGGGCGACGGGGCAGGGGGATCCGTTCGGCCTGTATCAGATCCTCCCGAGGGTCTGGTACGTGCGCGGCAAGGTTGCGGAGGCCACCGAGCTTCTGGACGGCGCCATCGAAGCCGGGCGCTTGCTCGGGACCCCTCCGGCTCTGGCCGGGAACCTCTTCAACCGTTCGGTCGTTGCGGTGGCCGTCGGCGATCTCGATATCGCGCTGGCCACCGCCGAGGAGGCCTTCGAGCTCACGAGCGGTCTCGACGAGGGCTTCGTCACGGCCTGGGCTGCGGTGAGGCTCGCCGCCGTGCTGCTCGAAACCGGGGAACCGGCCCGAGCCGTCGAGGCGCTCCTCGGCCGCGCAGGTGGCGGAGAGCTATCGCTCATCCCCGGCGGCTGGCGGGTGTACTGCCTCGAGGTTCTGACGCGCTGCTGGCTCGCGCTGGATCGCATCACTGAGGCGGAGCGCTCGGTCTCAGTTGCTGAAGACATCGCGACGGTTGTGGAGTTACCCCTCGTCGCCGCTTGGGCCGACCGTGCAGGCGCCGCCGTAGCTCTGCACGTTGGGGATCTTGCGAACGCGGCCGAGCGTGCACTCGCTTCGGCCGATGCCGCTCAGGAGGTTGGAGCTCCGATCGAGGCTGCTCTGTCGCGCACGCTGGCGGGCCGGGCACTGGCCCGAGGCGGCCAGAACGACCGGGCCGTGGCGGAGCTTCAGCGCGCCGCGGCAACGTTCGACGCCTGCGGAGCGCTGCGCTACCGGCAAAGCGCGGAGAAAGAGCTGGGGAGGCTCGGCCACCGCCCCCATCGGCGCACGCGGCCGGGCAAGACCGACGGAGCTGGCACCGAGTCGCTCACAGGACGCGAACTCCAGGTGGCGCGGCTCGCCGTCGACCGCAAGACGAATCGCGAGATCGCCGCCGAGCTGTTCCTCAGCCAGAAGACGGTCGAGACCCATCTGCGCAACATCTTCCACAAGCTCGATGTCTCCTCACGCGTCGACCTGGCACACGCGGTGGAGGGAGCGGATCGCGCGGCGAGCGGGTGATGAGCCCCGACGCCTCAACCGTCGTGCCGTTGTGGCTCGATCACGCATCGGTGCAGGTGCCGGACCTGCTCGCCGCGACCGAGCACCTGGATCGCCGGCTCGGGTTACGCGTGACCGTGAGCCCGGCAGCACCCGAGCGGCACGGTCGCGTGTACCTGGACCGGACCTACCTGGAGGTGGCCGGGGGATCTACCGAACTCGGGTGGAGAGCGCCGATGTACTCCCTGCGTTTCGAGGACCCGATCGCCCTCCGCGCCCACCTGGAGGCGGCCGGGCTGGGCTACCGGTTCGGGGAGTACGAGGGCGTGGACGGGACCTGGGACGACGTCGAGATCCACGTGGACCCGGTGCCGATGCCGATCCTCATCCGCCGGACCCGACCACGGGGGGTGGCGCGATCGTGGCCGCCCGCGCTCGCCGAGCCCCACCGGTGCGGCGCGAGGACGCTCGCGGAGGTCTGCGTCGGCGTCCCATCGCTCGAGGCGGCGCTCGAGCCATTCCGCGCACTGCTCGCGCTCGACGAACGGCCGGAACC
>DATFEU010000363.1:0-4581 GCA_035250725.1 Actinomycetota bacterium | reverse complement strand
CCCCTCGGGGAACCGGCGCACCTCGACGGGGTGGCCGAGGACGCTGGCCGCCTCCAGGAACCGGTCGATCGCCGTGCTCACGGCGGGACGATAACGGACGGGTACGATACGCCGCGACCGAATCAAGGAGCACGGGTGATCCCACGCGTCGAGATGCTCGGCACCGCGTCCGCCGAACGCGAACGGCTCGGGCGCACGATCCAGTACGCACCGGCCGGCGCGTGGGACGCGGACAGCGTCTGCGAGGGCTGGCGCAACCGCGACATCGTCGCGCACCTCGCCGGGCAGGAGACAGCCGCCGCGCAGCTCATGAACCGCGAGCCCGCGACCGAGTTCGATGCGTTCCGCGACGCGAACGGCGGCGAGCTGTGGGTGAACGGCTTCAACGAGTCGGCCGTCCGTACCCGAGAGGAGATCCCCGCCAAACAGGTCGCGAAGGACTGGGGCAGGGCGGCCGACGCGTTCCTCGAGTCGGCCGCGCGTCTATCCGACGAGGAGTGGACGACCAAGAAGGTCGAGTGGGTCGCCGGCGAGATCGGCGTTCGGTACCTGATCCAGTCGCGGACGATCGAGTGGTGGTTCCACGGCGAGGACATCCGGGAGAGCACCGGACTCGAGGAGAACCCGCAGCACTTGCCCCTGCACCTCACGAACGACATGGCGATCCGGATGCTGCCCTGGTCGTTGGGACAGGCCGGGCTTTCCTTCCCGGGCGCCACGATCCGGGTCGATCTCGAAGGGGTCGGCGAAGGCAACTGGCACTGGGGGCTCTCGCCGGGTGACGCCCCGCCGGAGGACAAGAAGCCGGACGCGTTCGTGGAGGGTCGCGGCCTCGCGTTCGCGCTCGCCGCCGGGCGGCGCGTGCCGGCCGACGCGTTCCTCGACGACGGCAACCTCGTCGTCGGCGGCGACGAGGCGCTCGCGATCGTCGTGCTCGAGCACCTGCGCGCGTTCGTCGAGTGATCAGCGCCGCACGACGAGCCGTTTGACCGGCCTCGGCACCGCGCCGAACCGGTACTTGTACGCGTAGTCGCCTTTCAGCATGTCGAACGCCGAGCATCCTGCCTCGATCGCGATGCGGATGTCCTCGGCGACGAGCACCATGCCCGGCGACACCGACTGGTAGGTCCGGTCGAACGCGGAGTTGTAGAGGGAGTACGTCCCCTCGAACCGGAACCCGATCGACCCGGCGAGCTTGCGGTGCTCGGCCACCTCGATGAAGGTGAGGCTGAACACTCCACGCGGCAGGAACGCCTCGGCAAGCCGGCGGAAGAAGATCTCCATCCCCGGCTGCAGGAACACACCCTTCGGCCCCTCGCTCTGCTGGTGCAGCTCGACGAATCGATCGAGGAACGGCTCGAGCGTCGCCTCGGTCGCGAGGCAGATGTGCCACGGCCCGGCCTCGGCCTCGAGCCGGCGGGCCTTGCGCTTGACCTCGTGCCGGAGCTTGGCGGGCAGCCGCTCGAGGTACTCCTCGTAGGAGCCGGGGAGCGAGAGGTGCGGGGCGACGCCGTTCTGGTCGTCCGTCGTCTCGACCGAGAAGCCTTGCGCCGCAGCCGCCTCCGACAGGAGCTCGATCCACGGCCTGTCCTCGGGAAGACCGCGCAGGTCCGCCTCGGCCCAGTCGTCGAGCCGGGAGAGCGCCGCGAACAGCTCCTTCGCGACCGTGGGCTGCACCTCGGGGAGCGCGACCGGGCCCATGTAGTCGGTGACCTCGGTGCCGCCGAGGAACCGGATCGTCGCATCGAGCCGCTCGAACGCGACCGCGCCGACCTGCGAGCCGTCCTCCTCGGCGAACGCGAGCAGCAGGTGGTCGGGTTCGGCCGCGAACTCCTCCCAGTAGAGCTTCAGGAACCCGGGCGTGTGGAAGAACGTGCCCGCAGGGTCGGCTGTGACGAGCGCCGACCAGTCGCGGCGGGCGAAATCGCGAGGGTCCTGGCTGAAGACGAGGTCCATCGACCGGCGCGCCGGGGCCGCGTCCCTGGGCGGCCACTCCTCGGCGACCCTACCAGGAGCCTCCGCCCCCGCCGCCGCCTCCGCCGCCGGAGGAGCCCCCGCCGCCGAACCCGCTGCCGCCGGAGCCGGCCGGCGTCGAGGAGATCGTGCCGCTCGTCGTGATCGTGAACGCGTCGATGCTCTCGCCGAAGTCCGAGAACACGAACGGTCTGCTGCTCACGTACCACGACATGTCGTCGGGCGGCTCGCCGAGGGCATCGAACGCCTTCGCCCACTTGTCCGTAACGCCGAAGACGACGGCGTACGGGAGGAACCGGGTGAACACGTTCTCCTGCTCGGCCCACTTGGCCATGTGCTCCTCTGCCTTGTCGATCACGATGCGGAACCCGTCCACGCGCCGGGTCATCGCCGTGCCTTTGGCGGTTCGAGCCGGCATGCGCTTGGCGCCGATCAGGAGCAGGATCCCGCCGATCACGAGCGGGATGCCGAGCAGTCCGAGCTTCGTGAAGTACGCCAGCACGATCGTGATGCCGATCCCGGCCGCGAGCACCAGGATCCCGAACACGGTCCACGCCTGCCGGACCTGATCGGGCCGTCGAAGGAACCACTTCCTGGCCACCATGTCCTGGTACAGCGCGTCCTTTACCTTCTGGAGGCGCTCGGCGAACTTCTTGCGCAGGTCCGAGAGCTGCACCTCGTCCCCGTCCTCGAACAGCCCCTCGAGCAGCTTGGCCTCGTACGGCAGCAGGTGGTCGCCGTCGGACTCCGGCAGCCGCCGGAACGTCCAGTCAGCCTTGCCGAGGAGCCACTTCTTCGGCATCTCCTCGATCACGAGATGCTTGCGCACGGCGAGGTCGACGATCGTGGCGCTCACGTCGAGGGTGTTCGCCTCCTCGTCGACGAGCGTGCCCACCTGTCCGGGGCGCAGGTCCTCGGGCGGCGCGAACTCGACCACCGAGACCCCCCTCTCCAACAGGGGAACGGCCTGCGTCTCGGTCTCGACGGGACCGCCCATCACCTGGTCGATCTGCGACCCGCGGTACCGAACGTCGCGCCCGCGACGCCACATCAGGACGACGATCCCCCCGATGATCAGCCCGAGCAGGCCGACGCCGCCGCCGACCGTGATCGGATTCCGGCTGAACGCCTTGTCGAGCGACCAGCGCTCGTCGAGGATCGGAGCCGTGCTCGCGACCGTCCCGGGCGGGAGCGCCACCACGACCGACATCCCGTTGAACGGCGGGAGGTTCGCGTCCGCGAACACCCCCCGGCCCTTCTGGATCTCGGCGCGGCCGCACCGCGACGTCGAGCCGAACGGCCCGCGGAAGCAGGCGACCCGGTCGATCCTCGCCGGGCCGACGACGACGACGTTCGCCTCGCGGATCTGCTGCTCCCACCGGTCGCCGATCGCGTTCCAGTACAGCTCGGCGTGGGTCTCGAACCCGTTCATCGCGCCCTCGACCCGGTAGGTGATCTCGTAGGTGTGGCGTCCCGTGATCTCGACGTCGGGGTCCCCGATCCTGATCACGAAGTTCCCCTGCTCCTCGCTCGTCTCGACGTCGTCGGGCGTGCCAGGCGGGGAGGTCTCGACCGAGAGCAGGTCGATCGGGTAGACGCGGTCGTACTCGTCGTCGTACCGGAGGCGGTTGGGGATGTAGCGGAAGATCCCGTGCCGCGGGGTGTCGCCGAAATGCTGCTCGATCGTCTCGGTCACCAGGAGGTCGCCCGAGGGCTCGATCTCGATCCGCACGTCGTAGCCGATGGTCTCCTCGGAGGCGAAGTCCTGGCCGGCCGCCGGCGCCGGGATCAGAATCACCCACAGCGTCACGAGCAGCCAGGTAGAACGGGTCGAGCGCATCCGTCTGGGCCTCATGGGAGCGTCTCCACGAGGCGAGAAGCCTAGTGGCTCGCGGCCCGGCCCGCCGTCCAGCGACCGGTACCCTTCGGTTCGTGGAGCCCCTGCCGCGCCTGTACCGAGACCTCGCCGAGTGGTGGCCGCTCCTGTCCGCGCCCGGCGAATACGCGGAGGAGACCGCCGAGTACACGCGCCTGATCCTCGAGGCCGTCCCCGCCGCGCGCGAGGTGCTCGAGCTCGGCTCCGGGGGCGGGAACAACGCGTCGCACATGAAGGCCTCGTTCAAGCTCACGCTCGTCGACCTGTCACCGGAGATGCTGGAGGTCAGCAGGCGTCTGAACCCCGAGTGCGAGCACGTCGAGGACGACATGCGCTCCGTCCGGCTGGGTCGAACGTTCGACGCGGTGTTCGTCCACGACGCGATCGCCTACATGACGACCGAGGAGGATCTTCGCGAGCTGTTCGCCACCGCGTTCGAGCATTGCCGTCCCGGTGGCGCGGCGTTGTTCGTCCCCGACGCCGTGACCGAGACGTTCGAGCCGGCGACCGACCACGGCGGGCACGACGGCGAAGACCGCGGCCTCCGGTACCTGGAGTGGACCTGGGACCCCGACCCTGCCGACACGACATGCCGGATGGACCTCACGTACGTGTTCCACGAGCCCGACGGCTCGGTCCACGTCGAACTCGACGAGCACCTCTGCGGGCTGTTCCCGCGCGCCACGTGGGTTGGGCTCATCGAGGAGGCGGGGTTCGAGGTGACGCCGGTG
>DATFEU010000161.1:0-4189 GCA_035250725.1 Actinomycetota bacterium | reverse complement strand
CTCGGGGACGAGCTCGCCGCCGACGGCGAGCCAGACGCGCGCGACCCCGGCGCCCGTGGCCTGCCCGAGGATCTGCGCCATGCGACCGAGGACGTCCTCGGTCGCGTACGCGTCGCCGATGCGGCCGGAGAACTCCGTGAGGATTTCGTACGGGGTGGCGCGCCGCCCGTAGACGAGCCGGTCCGCGACGCGCCGGGCGAACCTGGAGACCGGCCGGAACGCGAGTCCGAGCAGGAGGGCGATCACGAAGAGCGAGGCGGAGCTCTCGCGGCCCGCAGCGAACGCTCCGAACGCCCAGACCAGGGCGCCGTAGACGACGATCACGATCACGGCGAGCGCGCCGGCGACGAGCGTCTTCTTCACGACGACGTCGAGTTCGTACAGGTGGAACCGCAGGACGGCGATCCCGATCGATACGGGGATCGCCATGAACGCCGTGCCGGAGAGGAGCGCGTCGATCAGGACGTTCTCGATGCCGAACTGCAGGAGGATCTCGGTGAGCGCGAACGAGAACACCAGCAACACGAGCGCAAGCACGACCCACTTGATCTGCTGGCGCTCGTCGCCCTTCGCGCGACGGAAGCGCACAACGAGCGATGCGACGGAACCCACCAGCATGACGATCAGGGCCGAACTGACGGCCACGTCGGGGATCTCGAACGCGTCGAGCCCGTCGATGTAGAGCGGGTTGTCCACGACGGGCGGCCCGCTCGCGCCCGAGAATCTCGGCGTCGCGAACGCGACCGCCACCAGGAGGAACGCCATCACGGCCCATGCGAGCGCGGCGAGGGGCCACCACGTGCGCGACGGCAGATGTCCGTCCGGGAACAGCATCGGGATGAAGAGCAGAACCGGGATGATCCCGACGATCCAACCTGCGTCCGAGACGAGCGCGAGGATCCCGACACCGAGGCCTTCCGTGGCACCCTGCCGCACCAGGTAGGTCGTGAGCTCGCCGCAGACGAACGACGCCGCCGTCGCGCCCGATCCGTAGAGCAGCAACCACCCGATCCGGTTGTCTGGCTCCCGGCTCACGATCAGGGCGCCGACGATGCCGAACAAGCCGAACGCGACGATGAACGGCACCTGCTCGAGGACCGATTCACCGTTCTCCACGACGAGGATGGTTCCGACGCCCGCGCACGCGATGAAGATGGCCACCACGACCCACGGCCATCGTGCCGGTCGACGGACTGAGGCGACGACCGCAGGAGAGCTCACGGGGCGCCCTCGAGCTCGTCCACGAGCACGCGGAAGACCTCCACCGGCTCCTCCCGTCCCTTCACCTGCCGCGCGCCGATCGGCTCGGCGATGACAGCCGGTGCCGCCGCGATCGTCGTGGCGCTCGCGACGATCTCGCCGCCGCCGGCCTCGGTCTGCAGCCGGGCGGCCACGTTCACCGCGTCCCCCACGACCGTGTACTCGAGCCTGCCGGCGCCCCCGACCGTCCCCGCGATGACGGGGCCCGTGTTGATGCCGATCCCCATCGCGATCGTCGGACGACCGTCGTCCGTGACCTCGCGGTTGAGTTCCTCCTGCCGCGCCTGCATCGCGAGCGCGCACCGGATCGCCCGCTCGGCGTGATCCTCGATCGACTCGGGCGCGCCGAACACCGCCATGATCGCGTCGCCCACGAACTGGTCCACCATGCCGCCCCGGCCGATGATCACCTCGGACATCGCGGCGAGGTGGTTCCCCACCAACTCGGCCACCTCCGACGGGGCGAGCCGCTCGGCGAGCGTGGAGTAGCCGCGGACATCGGAGAACAGGATCGTGACCTCGAGCTCCTCGCGGAGCTCGGTCGCGCCCGAAGCCTGGAGCTTGGCCGCGACCTGTTCGGGAACGAACGACCGGAACGCCGTCGCCGCGGCCTCCTTCTGGACGACCGCGGCGTGCAGCCGTTTCATCTCGTCGACGGCGGCGGCGCCGCCCCCCTCGGCCTCGACGGCCATGCGCTGGAACAGCTCGGTCACGGCGCGGTCGACGGCCTCCTGCGTCGTCCCGAGCGACACGGCCATCTGCTCGTAGCCGAGACCCTGCGACATCATGTCGAGGATCCGGCGATCGTGCTCGGCGGTCTCGCGGCGACCCGAGAGCCGTTCGGCGATCGTCGGGTCGACGGCGCTGCCGCCCGACGCCACCTCGCGGATCGCGCGAGCGAGCTCGTCCCCCTGGGCGATCCGGTCCTTCAACAGGTAGGCGAGACCGCTCTGCCCCTTGCCGAGGAGGGCGATCGCGTATGCCTCGTCGTCGTGCGCGGACAGGACCACCACGCCGGTGCCGGGATGGTTCTCGCGGATCTCATGGGCGCAGTCGATGCCCTCGAGCTGGAAGTTCGGGGGCATCTTGATGTCCGTCACCACCACGTCGGGCGTGTGCGTCTCGGCTGCCTGCAGCAGCGAGGGCGCATCCTCGGCGACGCCCACGACCTCGAGGTCCTCGTAGGAGTCGAGCAGCGCGCGGACGCCCTCCCGGACGAGGACGTTGTCCTCTCCGAGCACCACCTTGATGGTCACGACGTGGGACCTCCCCCCACCGGTACGATGCGCGCATGGTGCGCGTGGTCTTCGCCGAGGATAACTACCTCGTGCGGGAGGGCACGTCGGCGCTCCTGCAGGGCTCCGACGAGGTCGAGCTCGTCGGCACGGCCGAATCCCTCGACGAGCTGCTCTCCGCCGTCGAGGAGTTCGCCCCCGATGTCGTCCTTACCGACATCCGGATGCCGCCCTCGAACACCACCGAGGGGATCGACGCCGCACGCCGGATCCGCGCCGACCACCCGAAGATCGGGGTGGTCGTGCTCTCGCAGTTCGCTGAGGAGGAGTACGCGTTCGAGCTCCTGAAGGACGGGGCCGCCGGCCTCGGATACCTCCTCAAGGAGCGGGTCTCGAACCTCGAGGAGATCGTCCGCGCCCTGAACGAGGTCGCGAAGGGCGGCTCGGTCCTGGACCCCAAGGTGGTCGAGGCGCTCGTCGCGGCGAAGGACCGGATGGCGCACTCGCCGCTCGCGAGCCTCACCGACCGCGAACGCGAGGTGCTCGAGAACATGGCCCAGGGCAAGAACAACGCCGCGATCGCCAAGTCGATGTTCCTCACCGAGCGAGCCGTCGAGAAGCACATCAACTCGCTGTTCCACAAGCTCGGACTCTCCGAGGAGATCGACGTGCATCGCCGCGTCATGGCGGTGCTCGCGTTCCTGCAGGAGTCCGCGCCGGCCTGATCTGCCGGCGCGGGTCTCCGCATCTGTCGAGCGGCTACTCCGAACCGTCACTGCGCCGCCCGCGTGTCGACGATCATCTCGGAGCAGGGCGCGTGCCGGAGGACGAGGTTCGGCACGCTGTCCCGCACCCGCCACCACGAACCGTGCGTCCCGCGGTTCCCGAGGACGATCGTCTGACGCGCTCGGTCTCGGCGATCTCGACGATCCGAGCCGCAGGCTCCCCGGACTCCGACCAGCTCCGGATCCGTACGTCCGGGAACCGTTCGCCCATCCGGGCGAGGTACCGGTCGGGGTCCGCCGACTTCTTGGGGTCGGCGGCGTCACGTGCGCCCTCACTCGATCGGATCTGCAGCACGAGCAGCTCCGCGTCGCTCGATCGAGCGAGTTGGGCGGCCTCCTCGACGGCGAGGTCGGCCGAGGCCGAGGTGTCCGTTCCAACCAAGATCTTCACGTCCGTTCGCCTCCTTCGATCGCGTTTACCGCAGGGCGCCCCGGCGCGCGGATCCGACCCGGCCGCCACCACAAGATGTGGGGGATGCCAGCACCCCGTCCGGGTTGGTGGCTCCAACGCCGGTTCCGGTGGCCGCCCCCCCTTGGCCGGGGGTCATCGGTGGACAAGGATGCGAGCGTGAGCGAACAACCACATCCAGGAGATCGCGCCGTGCCTGGGTCGAGTCGCTCGACGGAGCGCTCGGCTCTGGCGTGGGCCCTGTTCGGGCTGTCCGTGGTTGCCCTCGTCGCCTCACTCACCCTGAGTGTCGTTCTGGGGACCTGGGATCCGCAGGATGATGTCCTCGCGGTCGTTGCGGCGGTCGGCTTGTGCGGGATGTCGCTGATCGGGGCGCTGATCGCCGCGCGGACGGGCAACGGGATCGGGTGGATCTTCCTCGCGATCGCGCTGAGCTTCTGGGCGTCGCAGGTCGCGCAGGACCTGGCCGATCACGGCGTGCCGAGGGGCGCGTCGTACGC
>DATFEU010000362.1:0-3002 GCA_035250725.1 Actinomycetota bacterium | reverse complement strand
TGGCCGCCGGTGATGAAGGCGCGCTCGTACGGGCTCCGACCGAGCCTGTCGATCGACGTCGTGACGACGGTGCCGGGCGACATGTTCACCGAGATGCGGTGCGCGTTCGCCGCCGAGCGCTGGCGGAGCAACGACTCGGTGTGGAAGAGCGAGGACCCGCTGCCGGAGGAGGCGCTCACCGCGCGTGACATGCTCACGATGGCGACGCTGGACGGCGCGCACGTCGTGGGGCTCGAGTCCAGGATCGGTTCCCTCACGCCCGGGAAGCAGGCCGACGTGGTCATGATCGACGGGCACGCCCCGGCGATCGCGCCGGTGATCGACCCGGTCGGCGCGGTCGTCCTGTCCGCCGACACCTCGAACGTGGACACCGTGATCGTGGGCGGCGCGATCCGCAAGCGCGGTGGCAAGCTCCTCGCCGACTGGGAGAGCGCTCGCAAGGGGGTCCAGGCCTCGAGCGAGTACCTGCAGGACGCGCTCGCCAAGAAGCAGGCCGACGCCGAGGCGCCGTCGTGAGCCCCGCGCACGTCGTTCGGAAGGTCGCCGACGCCACGTGGGGCGTTCCTCCCGTCCTCGAAGGACACGCGACGGGCTTCCGTCGCTGGACCGGCGTTGACGAGGGGGTCGGCGCCGTTCACACGGGGTTCGGGATCGGGGAGATGGATCCGGGCGGACGTCTCGACTGGCACGTGCACTCGTACGAGGAGAGCCTGTTCGTGATCGACGGCGAGGTCGTCCTGCACACGTCCGAGGCGTCGGTCCTGCTCCGGCCGGGCGACTACGGGCTGATCCCGCTCGGGCAGCCGCACGCGCTCGCGAACCTCGGATCGGAGAGCGCCCGGTGGGCGGCGCTGTCGGCGCCGGTTCCGCGGGCCGATCACGCGGGCGACACCTACTTCGTGCCGGCTCTGCTCGAACGCGACCCGGTTCCGGTCGACGCGCGCGACCCGCGCACGCGGTCGTTCGGGAACATCCAGCCGGAGCACATGGATCCGGTCAAGCAGAGTCAGGAGCTGCTCGCCGCGTCGGCGAGCATGCGGACGGCGCTGCTCGTCTACAGCGGGATCACCGTGAAGATGATGGTCGACTCGGACCTCGGCGCGCAGCTCTCCACGATGTTCATGGTCGAGTACGAGGCGCTGAAGGGCGTGATCGGCGGGCACGACCACCCGCTCGAGGAGACGTACCTGATCCTCGAGGGCGAGGTCGACGCCACCTTCGACGGGCAGCGGTACCACATGGTGGCGGGCGACGTGGCGTGGGCGGGCGTGGGATGCGTCCACGCCTTCGCGAATCCGGCCGAGGTCCCGGTGCGGTGGCTCGAGACCCAGTCCCCGGCGCCTCCCGCCCGTCACTCGTACCGGTTCGAACGGGACTGGGAGTACCTGAAGGACGCGATCGGCGAGAAGGAGACGCGATGAGCGAGGGGCAGGTCGTCGTGGTCGGTGGGACACAGGGTCTCGGGAAGGGGGTCGCCCGGCACTACGCCGAGGCCGACCGCGAGGTGGTGATCACGGGGCGCGATCCTGCGAGAGCGAGCACGGTCGCCGCGGAGCTCGGAGGCAAGACCACGGGGATCGCCTTCGACCTGTCGAGGCCGAAGGACATCGCGCCCGCCCTGGAGGGGATCGGCGACGTGCATCGGCTGGTCCTGGCGGGGGTGCAGCGCGACCTGAACACCATGAAGGACTACGACATCGATGCGGCGACGGCCCTCGTCACGCTCAAGCTCGTCGGCTACACGGAGGTCGTGCATGCGCTCCTGGACCGGCTCCACGACGACTCGTCGATCCTGATGTTCGGCGGTCTCGCGAAGGAGCACCCGTACCCGGGGTCGATGACGGTGACGGCGATCAACCACGGCGTGGACGGCCTCGTGCGCTCGCTCTCGTACGAACTCGCGCCGATCCGCATCAACGTGCTGCACCCCGGCATCGTCGAGGACAGCCCGTTCTGGCACGGCAAGACCGAGGCGCTCACGGGACATCGGGCCCGAACGACCACCGGACGCCTGGTGCAGATGCAGGACATCGTCGAGGTCGCCGTCATGATGCTCGAGAACCCGTCGATCGCCGGCACCGAGTTCTGGGTCGACTCCGGCTGGTCGCTCCCCCTGTGACGCCGTGACGACGGTCGCCGTCCTCGGTACCGGACGGATGGGTGGCGCCATGGTCGGAACGCTCCGCCGGGCCGACATCGACGTCGTCGTCTGGAACCGCGATCGCGGGAGGTGCGATGCGGTCGCCCAGTCCTCGGGTGCCAAGACCGCCGAGAGCGCGGCCTCCGCCGCCGCGGCGGGGGACGTGACGATCTCGAGCCTGGCCGACGACGCGGCCGTCGAGGCCGTCTACACCGAGGCGGCCGAGGGCTTCCACCCCGGCCAGGTCGTGCTCGAGATGAGCACGATCTCGCCCGAGACCGTTCGGGAGGTGGAGCCCCTCGTCCGCGAACGCGGGGCGACGCTGCTCGACGCGCCGGTTTCCGGCAGCGTCCCGGTGGTCGAGCGCGGCGAGCTGCTGATCATGGTGGGCGGCGACCCCGACGCGCTCGAACGCGCCAGGCCGGTGCTCGAGGCGCTCTCGTCGAAGATCCTGCACGTGGGCGAGCTCGGGGCGGGGGCCGCGACGAAGCTCGCGGTGAACGCCCTCGTGCACGGGCTCGCCGTCGCGCTGTCCGAGTCGCTCGTGCTGGCCGAGAAGGCGGGCGTCGATCGGTCGACCGCCTACGAGGTCTTCACCTCCGGCGCGGCGGGCGCGCCGTTCGTGCACTACAAACGCGCGGCGTTCGAGCGGCCCGACGAGACCCCGGTGGCCTTCACGCTCGACCTCGTCGAGAAGGACCTCGACCTGATCCTCGCGCTCGCCGAACGCGTGGGCGCGCCGATGCCTCAGGCGGCGTCGAACCGCGAGGAGATCCGCGCCGCGCTCGCCGCCGGGATGCGCGGCAAGGACATGAGCGCGCTCGCCGAGCACCTGCGGCTCGTCGAGGGAGGGGCTTAGCCG
>DATFEU010000360.1:0-2478 GCA_035250725.1 Actinomycetota bacterium | reverse complement strand
TGACGAGCGGGTTGCTTCCGACCCGGTACGTGCGCTCGATGGCGCCGGTCCCCGGGTTGATCCTCGAGAGTTCCAGGGCGACCGACCACACGGAGCCGAAGCCGACGCCGATCCCGCGGATCCCGTACCCGGAGCTCTGCGCTAGTCGTGTGGTGCTCGCATCCTCGGGATCGACCCTGCTCAAGGTGTTGCCGCGCAGGAGCCAGACACTGCCCTCACCGACCTCGAGGTCGTCGTTGTCGAACTGCGGCGCGAGGTTCTGTGCCACGCGATCGTTCACGATCTCGACCTCGCCGGTTCGGAGGTCGAGGCGCGCGATCGAGTTCGGTGGAGGCGCTTCGGCCGCCGGGGGCGCCGCGGCCCCCGTCCCGTCGCGGGTGAGCGTCACGAGCACGACCCCGGCCGCGATGACGACCGCCAGGATGCCGCCGACGATGAGTCCGGTTCGCCTCTGGCGCCTCCCCGGTCCGGGCTCGATCGCGAAGCGGACCTTCGCCGCCTCCGCCGCATCCAGCGGCCCCGCGAGCTCGACGCCGTCGACCTCCGTCACGGCGAAGAGCCGCCACTCGCCCTCGATCCCCTTGAGTGAGTGGACGCCGTGATCCTCGAACGCGAGCGTCGAGCCGGCGACGACGTCGTGCAGGCTCGATGAGACCAGCACCTCGCCCGGCCCCCCGACGGACATGACACGGGCCGCCGTGTTCACGGCGATGCCCCCCGCCTTGCCGCCGTCGAGCTCGACCTCACCGCCGTGCAACCCCGACCGGATCTCCAGCCCGACGTCACGGACGCGTTCGGAGACCGCGCACGCGCAGCGGATCGCCGCCCCCGGGCTCTCGAAGATCGCGAAGAAGCCGTCGCCGGCCGTGTCCATCTCGTGCCCCTCGAACCGCTTGAGCTCCGCGCGGACGATCGCGTGGTGGCGGCGAACGAGCTCGCGCCACCGACGGTCGCCCAGCTCCGCCGCGATGTCGGTCGAACCGACGATGTCGGTGAAGAGCACCGCGGCGTATCGCCGGCCAACGGATCTCGGCATCCGCGTAGTTTCGGCCCCCGCGAGCTGCGGGGCAAGGCGGCCCGCCCTGCGAGGCCGTGACGGTGGCCGGGGCTACGATGAACGGTATGCAGGCCGCGTTCTTCGACCTCGACAAGACGATCATCTCGCGGTCGTCCTCGCTCGCCCTGTCGCGCCCGATGTACCGCGCGGGGATGGTGACACGCGGTCAGCTCGTCCGTGGCGCATACGCGCAACTCGTCTACGCCCTCGTCGGCGCGGACGAGAAGAAGATGGACCGCCTCAAGGAAGGCATGCTCCAGCTCACGAAGGGCTGGGACCGGGCCGAGGTCGAGCGGCTGGTGCACGACGTCCTGATCGAGATCCTCGACCCGTTCGTGTACCAGGAGGCGCTCGACCTGATGGCGCTCCACCGCTCGGAGGGCCGCGCAGTCTACATCGTGTCGAGCTCGCCGGAGGAGGTCGTTCGTCCGCTTGCCGGGCACTTCGGCATCAGCGGCGTCATCGCGACGCGCGCGAAGATCGAGGACGGTCGGTACACCGGATCTCTCGAGTTCTACTGCTACGGCGCCGCGAAGGCCGACGCGATCCGAGCGATGGGCCGGGACCGCGGGATCGACCTCGAGGGCTCCTACGCGTACAGCGACTCGATCACCGACCTGCCGATGCTCGAGGCCGTCGGCAATCCCGTCGCCGTGAACCCGGACCGCGAGCTCCGAAAGGAGGCGGAGGCCCGCGGGTGGGACATCCGGGACTTCCGCCGGCCCGTTCGCCTGCGCACCCGCATCGCGCTGACCGCGACGCGGCCGCGCACCCGGGTCACGGCCGGGGTGCTGGCGGCGGCCGTCGCGGCCGTGATCGTGGCCTGGATCGTGATCCGGTCACGCGCCGGGGGTCGTCAGGCGGCGGCCGCCTAGCTGTAGTTCCCGCCCGGTTCGCGCGAGGGCAGGCCTCGGGCGTACGATGGCGTCGTCGCCTACGGGCGAACGCGAAGGGAGCAGAAACCCACGCGCGTCCTGCCGCGGGAGGCATGCTCGGGCCCTGTGGCCCTCGGCCGCCGGTCGCCGAGCAGAGTGCAGACAGCGCATGCTCGCTGCTCCCTTCGCGCTCGTCCGGGTCCCGATCCCGGCGTGCGGGGCTAGTCGCTCGCCGGCTCGCGGTGGTACTCGAAGTGCATCCCGTCGGGCACGATGAAGGTGCCGCCCCACACGAAGCCCCATCGCTCGAAGACGCCGACGAGGCGTGGGTCCTGGTGCGGCGTCTGCCCGAACAGGTTCCCCTGCTGCACGTTGAGATCCAGCGCGATGCCCCACGAGTGGTGGGAGAGGCCGGCCGATGGGATCCGGTTGATGTGGCGCGGCGAGAAGCATCCCGAGAACGACTTGACCGTGTGTTCGAGCCCTCGGTCGATCAGCTCCCGGACGACGCCACGGATCTGCGAGAACAGGGCGGCGTGGCACGTG
>DATFEU010000350.1:0-14529 GCA_035250725.1 Actinomycetota bacterium | reverse complement strand
GGCGACGTGGAGCTGGGTGGAAGCCGTCGGCGTGTACGTCGTCGCGTTCCTGATCGCCGGCATGCTCACCGTCCCCGTGCTGAACCTGCTCGAGGACGACACCGACCTCGCGAACATGACGGCGACGGTGATCGCGGCGCTCCTGATCGTGGGCATCCTGATCGGGTGGCTGACGATGTATCACCGCGGGTGGGTCCGGGTGATGCGCCTGCCCGAGCCCGGACGATGGGGCTCGGAGATCGTCGCGGGGGTCCTGTACGGGGTCGGTCTCTACGTGGTCGCGGTGGTGTTCATCGGCGGCATCCTGCTCGTCCTGCTGAACGCGCTCTCCGGCGGGCAGGTCCAGGCGCCCGAGCAGGTTCCGCAGGGCCTGCCGGCGGCCGGCCTGGTCCTCACGTCCTTGTACGCGATCGTGATCGCGCCGTTCGGCGAGGAGCTGTTCTTCCGCGGCGTACTGTTCCGAACGCTCCGCGACCGGCATGGCCTCCGTATCGGGCTGCTCGGCACGGCGGTCGGGTTCGGCCTGATCCACTTCATCCCCGGCGACGCGGTCGACGCGGCGCTGCTGATGCTCGTGATGGCGTTCACCGGTGCGGCGCTCGCTTACCTGTACGAGCGGCGTGGGACGATCGTCGCGCCGATCGCGGCGCACATGACGTTCAACGTGATCGGGCTGGCGCTGATCCTCGGATTGCAGCAGTAGGGAGGGAGGACACGGTGGCGGTGTTCCCGAGCGACGAGTGGCTCACCGAGTTCCGAGCGCTCGTCAACGCGTCCGACGAGTACCGCGAGGCCTCGAAGACGTGGGAGGGCGACATCTCCTTCGTGATGGAGGCGGAACCGGACCGGGGGGTCCCCGTCGACCTGATCGCCCGCCTCGACCTGTGGCACGGCGAATGCCGGGGCGCGCGGATGATCAGGGAGGCGGAGGCCGGCGAGACGCCGTACGGGATCCGCGCGCCGTACTCGCGGTGGCGCGAGGTGCTCGATGGCGAGCTCGATCCCGTCAAGGGGATGGTGCAGGGCAAGCTGAAGCTCCGGGGCGACCTCGCGGAGATCATCCGTCACGTCCGCGCCGCCCAGGAGCTCGTCCGGCTGACCACGCTCGTTCCGACCGAGTTCCTGGGCGAGAGCTAGCCCGCCGTGCGCGCGGTCGTCTACCGGGGCGTGGGGATGGTCGAGGTGGACGAGGTCCCCGACCCCGAGCTCGTCGAGCCCACCGACGCGATCGTGCGCGTGACGACGACCTCGATCTGCGGCTCGGACCTGCACCTGTACCACGGCAAGGCTCCGCTCGAGCCCGGCGACGGGATCGGGCACGAGGCGGTCGGCGTGGTGGAGTCGGTCGGGCCGGCCGTCGAGCGGTTCGCGCCCGGCCAGCGCGTCGTGGTGTCGTTCACGATCGCGTGCGGCCGGTGCTGGTTCTGCGGCGTGGGGCAGACGCAGCTCTGCGAGGACTTCGCGTACTTCGGGTACGGGATCTTCGGCGGGAACCTCGGCGGCGCGCAGGCCGAGCTCCTCCGCGTGCCGCTCGCCGACAACAACCTGCTCCACGTGCCCGACGACGTGGACGACGAGCGCGCGATGTTCGTCGGAGACGCGCTCACGACCGGCGTGTACGCGGCCGGGCTTGCGGAGATCCGGGAGGGGATCACCGTCGCGGTGGTGGGCGCCGGCCCGGTCGGGTTCTTCTGCATACAGGCGACGCTCGCCGCCGGCGCCGGGCAGGTGCTCGCGATCGAGCTCGACCCGCTGCGGCTCTCGCTCGCCGAACGCGTCGGCGCGGTCGCGATCGACCCTCGTGCGCGCAACGCTCAGACCGCGGTGGCCGAGCGGACCGCCGGCCGAGGCGCCGACGTCTCGATCGAAGCCGTCGGCTCGGTCCCCGCCTTCGAACGCGCGCTCGACGTCGCGCGTCGTGGGGGCACGGTGGTGGTCATGGGCGTGTTCACGAGCGAGATCGTGCCCGCGCAGTTCGGCGTCTGGTGGATCCGCGCGCTCCAGATCCGCTTGGCCGGCACCACGCCGATCCATCCCTACTGGGAACGGGCGATGGGGGAGGTGCAGGCGGGCAGGATCGACCCGCTGCCGATCGTGTCGCACCGCATGCCCCTCGAGGACGCCCGGCATGCGTACGAGCTGTTCGATTCGAAGCAGGCGACGAAGATCCTGCTGGAACCGTGACGCGACCACCGTCAGCCGCGACGGTCTCGTTCGCCGATGCCGACCCGAACGGACTCGCCGATCTCGTCGGTCGGCTCATCGCCTCGAACCTCGAGCGCGACCCCGACCGCCGTCGACTGCTCCGCTCCGCCGTCGTCGAGCTCTCGGCCTCGGACGCCGACATCCAGGCGACGATCCACGTGGACGCGGCCGGGGTGTCGGTCGCGAACGGTCCGGCGAGTTCGAAACCGCACCTGCGCGTTCGGGCGGACGCCTTCGACCTGATCGAGCTCGCCGCCGCACCGCTGCGGCTGGGACTGCCCGATGTGTTCGATGCGCGAGGCCGCGCGGTGCTGGGCCGGATCGCGGGGCGACACGTCCGGGTCTCGGGGATGCTCGCGCATCCGCTCCGCTTGACGAGGTTCACCCGCCTCCTCTCCGTCGGGGCAGTGCCCTGAGCGCCGAGGCCGGCTCACTGCTGCCCCCGCCCCCGCTCCGGGAGCGGCGCTGGATCCCCGCGATCGCACTCGTCGCGCTGATCGTCGGCGTCGTCTCGGGCGGTCATGTGGTCTCGGGCGCCCTGGGGGAGACGCGGGTGGGCGCGGTCGCCGTCGGCGACTCGGTCGGGATCACCCCAGTGTCCGGGTGGGAGCTCGCCGAGCGCTTCGAGGACCCGACCGGGATCCGGCTCACGAGCGGAACCGCCAGCCTCGACGTGGCCACGCTCCCGTTCGGCGGCTCCGACGTCGAGCTCCTGCGCGAGTACGTCGACAACGTGCTCGCGCCACAGGCCGAGCAGCTCCGCCTGTCCGAGGAGGTCGAGCCGGTCCGCCTCGCGAACGGCCTCACCGGCTCGAGGATCGCGTACGTCGGCCTGTTCGAAGGGGTGCAGACGCCGGTCGAGGGCGAGATCACGACCGTCGTGTCTCCCGCCGGGACGGGCGTCGTGTTCGACGCCTGGGCGCCGACCGGCCAGCTCCAGGTCGCGCTCGACGACCTGCACGCGATGATCGAGAGCGCGGAGATCGCGTGAGCACGCCTCCCGAGACCGTCCGCATGCCGCGCACGGGATGGGGCCGCCGCACGTCGCTATTCCAGTGGCGGCAGCCGGCCTTCTGGGTCTACGCGACCTTCGTCGTCCTCACCGCGGTCTACGCGTTCGCCCAGCAGCGGATCTTCCAGGAGCTCTCGCCGAGCGGATGGGCGCTCTCCTGGGTGCTGCTGATCGCGTATGGGCTCCCGCTGTTCCTCGCGATCTACCTCCTGGACCTGTACGAGCGCGAGCCGCTCTCGCTCGTCCTCGGCGCGCTCGTCTGGGGCGCCGTGGCCGCGACCGCGCTCTCGGCCGTCGCGAACGACGGTTGGGGGCTCGTCGTCGCGCGGCTCGGAGGGCCGGCGTTCGCCGCCGAGTGGACGGCGGCGCTCACCGCGCCGTTCGTCGAGGAGACCCTGAAGGCCACGGGCGTGGTGCTGATCTACCTGATCGCGCGCGACGAGATGGACGACATGATGGACGGGTTCGTCTACGGCGCGATGATCGGCCTCGGGTTCGCGATCGTCGAGGACGTGTTCTACTTCGTCGCGATCTTCGGCGGGACGCCGGGCGGGGTGCTCGCGGGTTTCTACGTCCGCGTCGTCTCGAGCGGCTTCTACGGTCACGTGCTGTACACGGGGCTCGCCGGGATGGGGATCGCGTACTTCATCTCGCGCCGCGGCGAGGCCAGCCTCATGAGGCGGACGCTCGTGGCCGCGTGCCTGTTCCTGGTGTCGGTCGCCGGCCACTTCCTGTGGAACTCGCCCCTGCTCGACTTCTTCCCGTCGTCGGTGGAGGACGTGGGCGACTGGCTCCAGATCCCGCTCGCCGCCGCGATCAAGGGCCTGCCGCTGCTCGTGTTCGTGTTCGTGCTCGTGCGGCTCGCGCGTCGGCGCGAGCGGATGTGGCTCGAAGCCGCGCTCCGCTCGGAGGCCGAGTCGCCGGCGCTCACGGCGACCGAGCTGCGGGTGTTGCTCGACCCCGAGGCGAAACGGCGATCGCGGCGGGACATGAAGGAGCGCGCCGGCGCCGCGGCCGAGCGATTGCTGAAACGGCTCCAGCGCGAGCAGGTGAACCTCGCGATGGTGCGAACGCGCTCGGCGACCGACGATGCGCCGGAGCTCGTCCGCCAGCGGGAGCTCTGCAAGTCGCTCCGGGACGCCCTGCTCGCGATGCCGGGCGCGGAGCTCGCGACCGCGAGCATGCGCGAGTGAGCCCGGAACGGCTCGCGCTCGGTCGGCTCGACGTCGCGCGCGGCGGCCGAGCCCGACGGATACGCTGCGGCCGTGGAACTCGTCGACGGGGTGGTGACGGGCGACGGTCGCTCGGTCGCGCGGGCGATCTCGATGGTCGAGGACGGCGCGCCGGGGCTCCCCGAGCTGTCCGCTGGCCTGTTCGCGCACACGGGCCGCGCGTACACGATCGGGCTCACCGGCTCGCCGGGCGTCGGCAAGTCAACGATCGCCGGCGAGCTCGTCCGTGTGGCGCGTGAGGCCGGTCGTTCGGTCGCGGTCCTCGCGATCGATCCGACCTCGCCGCTCTCGGGCGGCGCGCTGCTCGGCGACCGGCTCCGGATGCAGTCGCACGCCACCGACCCCGGCGTGTTCATCCGGTCGATGGCCACTCGGGGGCACCTCGGCGGGATGGCGCTCGCCGCGCCGGAGGCGATCCGTGTCCTCGACGCCGCCGGGAACGACCTCGTCGTCGTGGAGACCGTCGGCGTCGGGCAGGCCGAGGTGGACGTCGCCGCCGCGACCGACACCACCCTCGTGGTCGTCTCGCCCGGCTGGGGAGACGCGGTCCAGGTGGCGAAGGCCGGGATCCTCGAGATCGCCGATGTCTTCGTCGTGAACAAGTCCGATCGCGAGGGCGCCGAGGCGGCGGTCCGGGACCTCGAACAGATGCTGCGCATGGGCCCGGAGCTCGACTGGACCCCGCCCGTCGTGCCGACCGCTGCCACGAGCTCGGGCGGCATCGATCTCCTCTGGCAGGCGATCGAACGCCATCGCGCGCACCTCGAGGCCTCGGGCGACCTCGAGCGGACCCGGCGCGAGCGCCTCGTCCGCGAGGTCGAGACGCTCGCCCTCGAGTCGATGCGGGCGAACGTACGCGGGGGTCTCGAAGGCGATGCGGGCCTCACGGAGGACCTCCTCGCGCGCAGGATCGATCCGTACCGGGCCGCGTCTATCCTTGAGGAACGCATCGCGGGCGCCTGAGCGTGCCCGGGGAGGCGAACCCGATGGTCGAACAGCGCGAGCGCACGGCACCCGGGACCGATGGCGGGACCTCCGAAGCCCGGACGCTCTCGGGGGAACCGCTGAAGCCGCTCTACACGCCCGAGGACCTCGAGGGCTTCGATGCCGAGACACGGCTCGGGCGGCCCGGCGAGTACCCGTTCACGCGCGGCGTGTACCCGACGATGTACCGCGGTCGCCTCTGGACGATGCGGCAGTTCGCCGGGTTCGGCTCGCCCGCCGAGACGAACGCGCGGTACCGCTTCCTGCTCGACCGCGGCCAGGGCGGGCTCTCGGTCGCGTTCGACATGCCGACCCTGATGGGCCGCGACTCGGACGATCCGCACTCGGAGGGCGAGGTCGGGCGGTGCGGCGTCGCCGCAGACACGCTCGAGGACTTCGACGCGCTGTTCGATGGGATCCCGCTCGGCGACATCACGACCTCGATGACGATCAGCGGCCCGGCGGTGATCACGTTCGCGTTCTTCCTCGCCGCGGCCGAACGCCAAGGCGTGCCGTGGGATCGCCTCGACGGAACGCTCCAGACCGACATCCTCAAGGAGTACATCGCGCAGAAGGAGTGGATCTTCCCGCCGAGGCCGCACCTTCGGCTGATCGGCGACCTCATGGCCTTCTGCCTCGAACGCGTCCCGAAGTGGCACCCGGTCAGCGTCTCGGGCTACCACATCCGCGAGGCCGGTGCGAACGCGTGGCAGGAGCTCGCGTATACGCTCGCCGACGGGTTCTCCTACGTCGAGCTCGGCCAGCAGTGCGGGCTCGACGTCGACCGCTTCGCACCGGGGCTGTCGTTCTTCTTCAATGCGCACGTCGACTTCTTCGAAGAGATCGCGAAGTACCGCGCCGCCCGGAGGATCTGGGCCCGGTGGCTCCGGGACCGCTACGGCGCCAAGGACGAGTCGTCGATGCGGCTGCGTTTCCATACGCAGACGGCGGGCGTCTCCCTCACCGCGCAGCAGCCGATGAACAACGTGGTCCGGACGGCGATCGAGGCGCTCGCGGCGGTCCTCGGCGGCACGCAATCGCTGCACACGAATGCGCTCGACGAGGTGCTCGCCCTTCCGACCGAGGACGCGGCGAAGCTCGCCCTGCGGACGCAGCAGATCATCGCGCACGAGACCGGCGTCCCCGACGTGATCGACCCGCTCGGCGGCTCGTACTTCCTCGAGTCGCTCACCGACCGGATGGAGGCGCTCGCCGAAGAAGAGTTCTCGCGGATCGACGCGATGGGGAAGGGGTCGATGCTCGACGGCGTCCTCGCCGGGATCGAGCGCGGGCACTTCCAGCAGGAGATCGCGGAGTCGGCCTTCCGCGAGCAGGAGCGGTTCGAACGCGGCGACCTCGTGAAGGTCGGGGTGACCGACTTCGTGGAGCAGGACGATCTGCCGGTCGAGACGCTCGAGATCCTGCCGGAGGTCGAACGCGCACAGGTCGAACGCCTCGGGGCGATCCGGGACCGGCGCGACGCCGCCGCCGCCGAGCGGACGCTGCGCCGCCTGACCGAGCTCGCCGCGACCGACGCGAACCTCGTCGAGCCCCTCGTGGACTGCGCCCGGGCGCTCTGCACGCAAGGCGAGATCGTGGAGGCGCTCCGCGGCGTGTTCGGCTCGTATACCGAGACGCCCCGCTTCTGATGCGTCCCCGGCACAAGGCTTCCGTCGCGCTGCTCCTCATGTTCGCGGGCACGGCATGTGCTGATCCAGCCGGTGAAAAAGGAGGCCCTCCCGGCGACGACGACGCCCTGTACAGCGTCGAGCTGAGGTGCGCAGCCGACGGATCGACGTCGTTGTCGTCGGACACGGTGCAGCCGCGACCCGACGGCGTCCATCTCGTCGTGGTGAACGAGTACGACGAGCCGGTGAGCGTGGGGGGATTCGATGCAGACCCCGGTAGAACGACATGGGTGCTCTCGCGCGGTCCCGGCACGATCGAGCTGATGTGTTGGCCGTTCAGCGACCATGGATCCGGCGCGGAACCGCCCCACATCCCGCTTACGGTGGTCGACCCGCAAGCTCTCTACGTCGACGGAACGGTTCCCTGCGAACCGACGGGTATCACGGTCACGGAGTGGCACGGGCGACCGGTTGATCCGGGGCCGCCGCCGCTCGACATCGCGCGCGAGGTGATCGAGGGACTCGAGGCCGACGACGAACTCGTGTTCGGCGGGTACCCACAGCAGGCAGAACGATCCGTCGTCGTCCGGCGGGACGGAAACGTCATCGCCTCGTATTCCATCGTTCGGTGGTCGGAGGAGGATCCCTGGACGATCAAGGGTGGAACCGCATGTGACGGCAGCGGTCTCCCATATGAGGGCGAGCAGGTCGGATAGCGTCCAGTTGCAAGACGTTGCAGGTATTGGATAGCCTACCTGCGTGGGTATGCCCGTCGCGCTCGCGAAGGCCCTGGTCCCGGTCCTGGCCACCGGGCTGCTCGCCGCGTGCGACGAGCCCGCCGACGACGGCACGATCCAGGTCGTCACAACCGTCTCCCCGATCACGAACATCGTCCAGAACGTGGGGGGCGAACTCGTGACGGTGACCGGGATCGTCCCCGAGGGGACGAACAGCCACACGTTCGAGCCGGCTCCCTCCGACGCGCGGGCGATGGCCGAGGCCAACGTCGTGTTCATGAACGGCCTGCACCTCGAGGAGCCCACCCGCGAGCTCGCCGAAGCCAACGTCCCGGAGGGCGTCGAGATCGTCGACCTGGGCGCCCTGACGATCGAGCCAGACGAGTACATCTACGACTTCTCGTTCCCGCGCGAGGCGGGCGTCCCGAACCCTCACCTGTGGACGAACCCGCTGTTCGCGAAGCGCTACGCCGAGATCGTCAAGGACAGGCTCTCAGCGCTCGACCCCGACGGCGCCGATCTCTATCAGCAGAACTATGAGGCGTTCGCCGCGCGCATCGATGAGCTCGACGCCGCGGTGCGGGAGGCCACCGAGACCGTGCCGCCCGAGGACCGGAAGCTGCTCACGTACCACGACTCGTTCCCCTACTTCGCGCGCGAATACGGCTGGGACGTGATCGGCGCGATCCAGCCCTCGGACTTCGCCGAGCCGACCGCTCAAGACGTCGCGAACCTGATCGATCAGGTCAGTGCCGAGCAGGTGCCGGCGATCTTCGGGTCCGAGGTCTTCCCGAGCCCCGTGCTCGAGCAGATCGCCGCGGAGGCCGGCGCCGAGTACGTGAGCGACCTGCGTGACGACGACCTGCCGGGCGAGAACGGCGATCCGGACCACAGCTACGTCGGGCTGATGGTGTTCGACTTCCGGACGTTCGTGTCGGCGCTGGGCGGCGACGTGGCCGCGTTCGACGGGATCGACGTCGAGAACCTCCAGCCCGGTGTGACGGTCGAGTACCGATCGTGAACGAGCTCGTCCGCTTCGAGAAGGTCACCTGCCGCTTCGGCCAGGAACCGGTCCTCGTCAACGTTGACCTCTCGGTGGCCGAGGGGGACTTCCTCGGAGTCGTCGGTCCGAGCGGCAGCGGGAAGACGACGTTGTTGCGCGCGATCGCCGGGACGGTGCGACCGATCGCCGGGCGCATCGTGCGCGAACGAGCGTCGACGATCGGCTACGTCCCCCAGGTCGAGACCGTGAACTGGTACTTCCCGGTCACCGTTCGCGAGGCGGTGCTGATGTCTCGGATCGATGGTCGGATCGCGCCGTGGTCGTCGAAGCGGGACCTCCGCGACGCCGACGAGGTCCTCGACCGGCTGGGTCTGGGCGACCTCGGCGTTCGGCACATCCGCGAGCTCTCGGGCGGGCAGCAGCAGCGGGTGTTCGTCGCGCGGGCGATGCTCCGCCGACCGAAGCTCCTGCTGATGGACGAGCCGACGTCCGGCGTCGACGTTCGGACGCGCCACGACGTGATGCACCTGATCCACGAGCTCCACCACGACGGGCTCGCGGTCGTGCTGACCACGCACGACCTGAACGGGATCGCCGCGCACCTGCCGAAGCTCATCTGCCTGAACCGCGAGGTGATCGCCGTCGGCCGGCCGAAGGACGTGATCACGTCCGACGTGCTCGAACGGACCTACGGCGCGCCGCTCGAGGTGCTGTCCCACGGCGGCATGCCCGTGGTCGTGGAGCACTACCCCGAGGTCGAGGAGGAGGAGCCGACCGTGGTCCAGCTCCGGGAGGGGCATCATGGACACCCTGCTTGAGCCGTTCCAGTACGCGTTCTTCCGCAACGGGATCGCCGTCGCGACGCTCGCGGGCGCGCTCTGCGGGCTCGTGGGCGTCTACGTGGTGCTCCGCGGCATGAGCTACATCGGTCACGGGCTGTCGCACGCGATCTTCGGCGGGGCCATCGCGAGCTACGCGTTGGGGTTCAGCTTCTACCTGGGCGCGGGTGTGTGGGGGCTCGTCTCCGCCGTGCTGATCCTGTTGATCGCGCGTCGGCGATCGATCGGCGCCGACGCCGCGATCGGCGTGGTCACCACGGCGAGCTTCGCGATCGGGATCGTCATCATCTCGATCCCGGGATCGTTCACCCAGAACGTCGAGTCGGTCCTGTTCGGCAACGTCCTCGGCGTCGGCGCGGGGGACGTGCTCCTCGTGGCCGCCGTCACGATGGTGACCGCTGGGGTGGTGTCCCTCCGGTATCGCCAGCTGCTGTTCACCACGTTCGATCCCGAGGTGGCCGATGTGTCGGGCGTGTCGACGGCCAGGACGGACATCCTGCTGGCGTTGCTCCTCACGGCGTTGATCGCCGCATGCATGAGCGTGCTCGGCGTCACGTTGATCGCGGCCATGCTCGTGATCCCGCCGGTGATCGGCCGGCTGCTCACGGACAGCTTCCATCGGATGCTGTGGATCTCGGTGGCCGTCGGGACCTTCTGCGGGTTCGTCGGCGTGTACCTGTCGTACTACCTGAACTGGGCGTCGGGCCCGGCGGTCGTGCTCACGGGTGCCGTGCTCTTCGTGGTGGCCTACGCGGTCTCGAGCGTTCGACGCCGGCGGATGCCGGAGGCGGCGCTCGACGCGCACGTCGGCTGAGCGCCCGCTACGCCGGCTGGAGCTCGCGGCGGCAGTCGGCGCACAGGCCGCCGATCGCGAAGTGCGTGAGGTCGGGGCTGAACCCGCGGTGGCGTTCGATCAGCCGGACGAGCGCCGCGGCCTCCTCGATCGACAGGTCGTCCTCGAGGCCGCAGTTCGTGCACGTGAGGTGGACGTGACCCGCCTCCTCGGCGCGGTGGTATTCGGCGCCGCCTTCGAGGTGTGCGTGCGACAGGACCCCGGCCTCCTCGAGCAACGCGAGCGTCCGGTAGATGGTCGAGGCGTTCACGCCCGGCATGGAGGCCTGGACCTTCCGCGCCAGCGCGGCGGGGGAGATGTGGCCCTGCGTGCGCATGACCTCGGCGACGATCGCGCGTCGCTGTGGGGTCATCCGGAGTCCGCGAGCCTTGAGCGCGCCGACCATCTCGGCCTCGTCGGTGATCGCCATCGCGCGGGCGAGTGTAGCAGCGTGTTGCAGGTGCAAAGAGCCGGGTGGAGAAGGCCGGATGGAGAAGGGCCGGGACCGCTGGGACCGCCCGCGGTCTGCGAGGATGAGGCGCCGATGGGCGATTTCGTTCGCGTCGAGAACGACGGGGCGGTGGCCACGATCCGCCTGGACCGGCCGCCGGCGAACGCCCTCGCCCGGGCGGTCTCCGAGGAGCTCGCCGAGGCCGCGCGGGCGGTCGCGGCGGACGACGCCGTTCGGGCAGTCGTCGTCTGGGGCGGGGAGCGGATCTTCGCCGCCGGGGCCGACATCAAGGCGATGGTCGATTTCGGCCCCGAGGACATCGAGCCGGACGTGAGCCCGCTCGGCGCCGCCTGCCTCGAGCTCGAGGCGATCCCGAAGATCACGATCGCCGCGGTCAACGGGTTCGCGCTCGGCGGCGGATGCGAGCTCGCGCTCGCCTGCGACCTCCGGTACGCGGCCGACGACGCCCAGCTCGGCCAGCCCGAGATCCTGCTCGGGATCATCCCCGGCGCCGGAGGCACGCAGCGGCTGCCGCGGCTGGTCGGTCTGGCCAGGGCCCGCGACCTCGTGTTCTCCGGGCGCCGCCTGAAGGCGAGCGAGGCGCTCGAGATCGGCCTGGTCGACCGGGTCCTGCCCGCCGACGAGGCGTACGCGGTCGCCGCCGAGGACGCCCGCCGGTTCGCTGCCGGCCCGACGAGGGCGTACGCGGCCGCCAAGCGGGCGTTCGCCGCGAGCGCGGGAGACCTCGCATCCGGGCTTGCGGCCGAACGCGAGGCATTCGTGCGGCTCTTCGCGACTCGCGACCAGGAGGAGGGCATGCGGGCGTTCCTCGAGAAGCGCGAGCCGAGGTTCGAGGGCCGGTAGCCATGCGCGTTCGCCAGGCCACCCCCGACGACGTCCCGTCGCTCGTCGCGCTCTTCCAGGAGCTCGACCGGATGCAGGCGGACTGGCGCGTGTTCACGCCGCGGCCCGGCTTCTACGACGAGGTCGGGGCCAAGTACCAGGAGGCGCTCCGGAACCCGGACGCCGTGCTCCTGGTCGCGACCGACGACGAGGGCGAGGTCGTCGGCATGGCCTACGGAGAGGCGCGGACGCCGTCGCGGTTCTCCGACGAGCACGCGCTCGAGCTCTCGGGGGTCGTCGTCCGGGCCGGGTACCGGGGCCGCGGCGTCGGGCGGGAGCTGGTCCGCGAGGCGGTCCGCTTCGCCGCCGAGCGGAACGTGCAGTGGGTCGAGCTCAAGACGTTCGCGCCCAACCGGGGCGCGATGGGCTTCTGGGAGGAGCTCGGTTTCACCCCGCGGGTGGTCCAGCTCACGACGACCACCAAGGACCTGATGGAGCTGTTCGAGGGCGGCTAGGCCGCCATCCGGCCCCGGATCTGGGCCTCCCTGGGAACGAACCGGGGCCCCCGATGGTTCGAATGAACGATGACGCGCCGGGAGCCCGCCCGGCGCCGTGGCGAACCCGGGGGTGGATCCATGGCCGAGCAGGGATACCGCGGAGCCCGCATCCGTGAGCTCCCCAAGGCGAACCGGACGTACCCCGGCGGTCGCGAGTGTGCCGCCGCCGAGTGCAGCACCCGACTCTCGATCTACAACCGCTGGGACTTCTGCTGGCAGCACGAACCCGTGCACGACTACGTTCCGCGGGGCAAGCGCCGGAGCCGCAAGGAGATGGAGGCCGCGTAGCGTTCGCCCTTCCGGCCGGCTTCCGCCCTAGGGTGAAGGACGCATCAAGGCTCGGGCCCGCGTCCCCGACAACTTCTGCAGGACCGCTCCCCCCGACCGAGCGGGAACGACTCGATGCCACAGGATGCCCTCGGCACGCCCGACCTGCGCGGGGCCGGCTGCCCCTTCTGCGAACGGATCGTCCTCGTCTACGAGGATCCGCCGCGGTGCCCGCTCTGCGACTGCCCGCTCGAACTCGAACGGATGCGGCCCTACGACTGGCCGGACGAGGAGCCCTCGCCCCCGGGCTGAGCGTCGGCTGCGAGCACCCGGTCGGCGATCGCCTTCGCCTCCTCGAGGCGATCCCGGTCCACGAACAGACGCACGTTGTCGTACTCCCAGATCTGGCTGAGGTACCCGGGAGCCTTGTACCACCACACGATCCCGGCCTCCTCGAGCTTGGCCGCGATCGCCTCGGCGTGCTCGTGCGTGTACCCGCCGAGGTGCACGGTCCGGACGTCGTCGGTCATCGGTGGCCTCAGCTCCGTCGGATCATGGAACGAGGACGGCCGGGCGCCATCCCCGGAGCGAGCTGACGAGCGCGATCTCATCGCTCGTCCTCAGCTCGTCGATCGTCACGGCGCGCTCGGTCAGCTCCCCCCTTGCGAGCAGCACACCTCGGCGTGTCCCGGGAAGCAGCCCGGCGTCGATGGGCGGCGTCACCCACGCGTCGCCGAAGCGGACGGCGAGGTTCGCGATCGTCGACTCGGTGACCTCGCCGCGATCGTTCACGAGCAGCACATCGTCCACGTCCGGCCGGCGGTTGCCGCGGCGGTCGTATGGGCCCCGGCGCGTCGTCTTGTGGAACAACCAGACGTCCGAGGGATCGACGGGCTCCTCGTCGAGCGCGACGCGGACCGGGTCCGTCGATCCTGCCGGCGCGTCGCGCACCTCGGTCTCGATCGTCCCGTCGCGCGCGAGCGAGATCCGGACACCGCACGCCGTCGCGCGTTCGGCGACCGCGCCCTTCAGTGCGGCGATGGCCGCCTCGGGATCCAGCCGGAACCCGAAGTACCTCGCCGAGGCCCCGAGCCGGGCGAGGTGTTCGTCGAGGTCGTGGAAGCCGGCATCCGGCTCGTGCCGCAGCGTCTCGAGCAGCTCGAATGCCGGGCGGACGTCACTGAGCACCCGGGCCTTCGCCAGGACCTCCTCGAACTCGCTCGCCGACGTTGAGTCGTAGGTGATCCCGCCCCCCACGCCGTACTCCGCCGTGCCGGTCTGCGTGTCGAGCGCGACCGTGCGGATCGCGACGTTGAACGCCGCTCGCGGCTCGCCGGAGCCGGCCGGCGCCAGGTAGCCGATCGCCCCGCAGTACACGCCGCGGGCGGCCTCTTCGAGGTCCGCGATGATCCGCGTGGTCCGGACCTTCGGCGCGCCGGTCACCGAGCCGCTCGGGAAGAGCGATCGGAACACGTCCACGAGGGCCGTGCCCGGCAGCAGGTCGCCGGCGACCGTCGACGTGAGCTGCCACACGGTCTCGAACCGTTCGGCGTCGTGCATCCGCTCGACCTCGACCGAGCCCGCGCGGCAGATGCGGCCGAGGTCGTTGCGGAGCAGGTCGACGATCATCGCGTTCTCGGCGCGCTCCTTCTCCGAGGACGCGAGCCGCGCCGCCGCCTCCTCGTCCTCGGCGAGCCACCGGCCGCGTGGCGCGGTGCCCTTCATCGGCCGCGTCGTGATGCGCTCGCCGTCGATCCGGAAGAACAGCTCGGGGGAGGCCGACAGCACGCGGTAGCGACCGAGGTCGAGGAACGCCGCGTAGCCGCCGCGCTGTGCCAACGCGAGGTCGCGATAGAAGCCGCGGGCCTCGCCGGCGATCTGGGCGCGGAGCCGGAGCGTGTAGTTCACCTGGTACGTGTGGCCGGCGGCGATCAGCTCG
>DATFEU010000156.1:0-3043 GCA_035250725.1 Actinomycetota bacterium | reverse complement strand
CGGAGAGGGCGCGCTCGCGGACCCGGGCGACGAGGTCGTCCGCCACCTCGACGGCCACGTCGGCCTCGAGCAGCGCGACGCGCATGTCGGCGAGCGCATCCTCGACCTGCTTGGGGTGGAGCTTCCCTCGCGACCGGAGCTTCTTGAAGATGCCGTCGAGACGGCCGGTGAGCGTGTCGAACATCGGTCCTAGGGTACGAGCAGCGCCCGGTTAGGAGCCCGGCTCGTCCTCGGGCACGTCGGTCTCTGGGGAAGCGCCCAGCACGCGCTCGATCGTCCGGAGCAGCTCGATCGCGGAGAACGGCTTCGTATGGTACTCGTCGGCGCCGAGCGACAGGACGTACTCCCGTCCCTCCTCGCCGGTCGCCGTCACGATGATCACGCGGATGTCCTTCGTGGACGCGTCCGCCTTCAACTCGGCCAGCACGTCTCGGCCGGCTACCCCTGGGATGTTCAGGTCGAGCAACATCAGATCCGGCGGTCGCTCTCGTGCCATCTCGAGGGCCGTCCCCCCGTCGGAGGCCTCCCGGATCTCGAACCCCTCGGGCTCGAGGAGCATGCGCACGGAGCCGCGCATCGTCGGGTGATCCTCCACGATCAGGATGTCGGCCTTGGCCACGGTCAAGCTCCGAGGAGGCGTTCGGCGAAGGCGGCGCCGTCGAACGGCTCCAGGTCCTGTGCCCCCTCGCCCACGCCGATCAGCTTCACCGGAACGCCCAGGCGATCTCGTACCGCCAGAACGACTCCCCCCTTCGCCGTGCCGTCCAGCTTCGTGAGCGCGACGCCGGTCACCTCGACCGCCTCGGTGAAGGCCTGCGCCTGCGCGATGCCATTCTGACCGGTCGTGGCGTCCAGGACGAGCAGCGTCTCGTCCGGCGGCCGGCCGGCGGCCTTCTCGAGCACCCGCCGGACCTTCTTCAGCTCGTCCATCAACGGCTGCTTCGTGTGGAGCCGCCCGGCCGTGTCCACGATCAGGACGTCCGATCCGCGGGCACGAGCCGCCGAGACGGCATCGAACGCGACCGACCCGGGGTCGGCCCCGCGTTCCTGGCTCACGAGGTGCGCGCCCGTCCGTTCGGCCCACACTCCGAGCTGCTCGGACGCGGCGGCCCGGAACGTGTCCGAGCCCGCGATGCTCACGCGCTTGCCGTCGTTCGCGAGCAGCGCCGCGAGCTTGCCGATCGTGGTCGTCTTCCCCGACCCGTTGACGCCGACCACCATGATCACGCCGAGCGAGCCCTCGGGCAGGCGGAGCGCCTCGTCCTCCCCGAGGATCGATCTGAGCTCCGTCCGGACCAGGGGCGCCGGATCCGTGCCGGCCTCGTAGCGCTCGCGGACGTCCGCGACGACCCGCGCCGAGGTCGCCGGGCCGACGTCGGCCTTGACGAGGAGCTCTTCGAAGCCCGGCCACGGGTCGGCGACGCCGGATCCGAACAGCGAACGGATCCGGCCCGCGAGTCCACCCTGTCTGATCGCGGCCGGCTTGGCTCGCGGGGGCGGGGCGGCCGGTTCGTCGGCGGTCACCCCGGCCGACCCGGGGGCGCGCACGGCCGGCGCCGGCCGACGTCGTCGAACGACGAGGACGCCGATCACGACGGCGACCAGGATGACCGCGGCGATGACCGCGAGGACGAGCTCCACTGCAGTCGAGGCTACCGGACGGCGTCGGGCTCCGGGACCGTGACGACGTCGGCGGTCTCGGCTGGCGCGGTGGACCCCGGCGTCTCGATCTTCTGCGCGACGACCTTCGAGGTCCCCTCCTTGCTCATCGACACGCCGTACATCATCCCGGCGACCTCCATCGTCCGCTTCTGGTGCGTGACGATCAGCACCTGCGACTCGCGCGCGAACCCCTCGACCAGCGTGATGAACCGATGCAGGTTGATGTCGTCGAGCGCGGGCTCGACCTCGTCCATCAGATAGAAGGGACTCGGCCGCGCCTTGAAGATCGCGAACAGGAACGCGAGCGCGGTGAGCGCCCGCTCCCCTCCGGACAGGAGCGAGATCCGCTTCACGCGCTTGCGGCCCGGCCTCGCCTCGATCTCGATCCCGGTCGAGAGCAGGTCGCCGGGCTCGGTCGCGACGAGCCGGCCCTCGCCGCCGGGGAACAGCTCGCCGATCAGGCGCTCGAACTCCGCCGCGACGTCGCGGTACGCCGCCGCGAACGTGGTCGTGATCTCCGTCTCGACACGCTGGATCACCTCGAGCAGGTCCCGTCGCGCCCGCCGTACGTCGTCGAGCTCTCGGTGGAGGAAGTCGTAGCGCTCCTGGAGGGCCTCGAACTCGCCGCCGGCGAGCAGGTTCACCCGCCCGAGCAGCGCGAGCCGCCGCTGGACGAGCTCGGACGTGCGTTCGATCGCCGCGACGGTGTCCTCGTGCTCGAGCTCGGCGACCGCCTCCTCGGGCACGCGGTCGTGTCCCTCGCGCAGGAGGCGCTCGGCGTCGCGGATCCGGCGCTCGAGGTCGCCCCGCGAGCGGTCCTCCTCCTCGTAGGTGAGCCGGAGCTGCTCGAGCTCCGTCGACGCCTCCCGCCAGCGGCGGTTGGTGTCGGACTCCTCCTCGCTGGCGGCGCGCTCGGCCTCGAGCGCGGCCGTGCGCGCTGCACCGGCGGCCTCGAGGGCAGCCTCGGCCTCCGTGAGACGGGCCGCGGCCCTCGTCCGCTCGGCCTCGGCGAGGGCGACCTGCGCGCGGAGGGCCTCGGCGTCCTTGGTCGCCAGGACCTCGCGCTCCGATCGGGCCTGGGTCAGCCGAGCCTCCACCGTCCCCCTGTCGCGCCGGAGCGACTCGGCCTCCACACGGGTCTGGATCGGCGGCTCGGGGAGGCGAGGGAGCTCCGGGAGCTCGTGCGCGACCGGCGGGAACGCGGAGAGGCTGTCGCGCCACGCGGCCGCGGCATCGTCCATGCCGGCGAGCCGCTGCGAGAAGATCTCCTGCTCCCGCAGGGTCGCCGTGAGCTCCGCCTCGATCCTGCCGATCTCCTCCGCGGCGCGGGTGATCTGCGCGTCTGCGTCGTCGATCCCCGCCGCGAGCTGCTCGAGCTCGG
>DATFEU010000345.1:0-2202 GCA_035250725.1 Actinomycetota bacterium | reverse complement strand
CCGCGGTACCTTCGGTGGTGAGCGAGGAGGATGAGATGTCGGAGCAGCTGGTTCCCGGGAGCGTGAAGGAGCTCGGCCACATCGTGCTGTACGTGCGCGACCTCCAGCGGTCGGTCCGGTTCTACCGGGACGTGCTCGGATGGCGGCAGGCGATCCCCGACGCGACGATGCCGTTCCCCGCAGCGATGTTCTCGGGGGGCCGGACGCACCACGAGTTGCTGTTGATCGAGGTCGGGTCGGAGGCGACCCCGATCCCGTCGGGACGGCGCGTCGGCCTGTACCACTTCGGTCTGAAGGTCGGCGACACCGATGAGGAGCTGCGCGCCGCGCTCGACCGGCTCCAGCAGGCCGGCGTCCCCCTGATGGGGACGGCGGACCACGGCATGACGCACAGCCTGTACCTCGCCGACCCCGACGGGAACGAGATCGAGCTGTACGTCGACGTTCCCGGGGCCGATTGGAACGACCCGGACGTCTTGATGTCGAGGCCGAAGGCGCTCCGGATCTAGTGGGGACGCTCACGCATCCAGTCGAAGCAGGACCCCCCGGATCCCGTCGTCTCGGGGCCCGGGCGACTCGTCCGCCACGACGAACCCGCACTTCTCGAGGACCCGGAGCGACGCGACGTTGTGCTCGGCAACCTCGGCGAAGAGCGGGCGCTCCTGAACCTCCGTGAGGAGCGCAGACAGCGCGCGCGTCGCCACACCCCTGCCCCAGAACTCGCGCCCGATCCAGTACCCAACCTGTCGCTTGCCGTCGTGTTCGAAGCAGAGCACGTTGCCCGCGACGCGACCGTCCACGAGCACGGTCTTGGCCACCTCCGTCTCGCGGCCCAGGATCGCGGTCGTCCAGTGCCGCATGAAGGCATCGTGGTCACGTGCGGAGAAGGCCGCCATCCGGTTCGCGACGGGATCGCGCTGATGCTCGAAGAAGGTCGGGAGGTCCTCGTGCGACGCGTCGCGGAGCCTGACGTCGTCGGCCGTTGGCGATCGATCCATCCTCACCCCGCGCTCGATCGGGCTCCATGAAGCTACCGGTTCGTCCCCGACACGAACCGATCACCGCGCTCGGCTGTCGAACGGCATGGCGCTCACCTTGGAAGACCTCGTCGAGATCGGTGGCGGGAGTCTCGCCCGAGACGCCGCTCGACACCATCGGCCGAGCGGCGTACGCATCGACGAGCCTGAGGCTAGTGCCGTGCGTCGAACCGCAGCCGGCGCCGCGTCGCATCCGCCGCGAGGAACTCCGCGAGGCGCTTCCCCTCCTCCGAGACGGCGGTGCGGTCCTCGCGGGCCATCTTCCCGAACGGCTCGACCCGAAGCGTCGCCTCCTTCCCCTCGCGATCGAGCTTCCACCTCGCGGCGACGAAGCCGTCGACGAGCACGGTGCCCCACCCGACCTCGGTCCACGTCGGGCCGGCGTCGGGGGCGATCCGCGCTCGATCCTTGTGTGCCAGCAGGACGTTGTCGTACTCGGGGAGGAACCGCGGCGGCGCCGGCGTGGTGGGCCTCGGGATCGGGGCGTTCGGGAGGTCGAAGAGCTCGCGGCGGCGATCGTCCTGGAACCTGCGGAGCCGCGGTGACAGGCGCTCGAACGCTCCCCGCAGGCCGGAGAGGCCCGACCACGTCTGCGCATCGGACACCGTCGACGGCCCGAAGGCCGCGAGGTAGCGCAGGAGCAGCTCGTCGGGCTGGACATCGATCTCCACCGAGCGTCCGAGCCATGCTTCCATCGTCGTGAACGCGGACCTGCCCGTCTGGCCCCAGACGCCCCGCGGGGTGACCTGCACGGTGGGGAGCAGGTACATCGCGTAGCCGAGCGAGTTCGCGTCGCGATCCGGCCATCGCTCGGCGATCGCCTTCACGAGTTCGGCGCGCGTGCGCGGCCGATCATCGAGGAGTTCGCGGAGGAACCGGAGGAGGTCCGCGGTCTCGACGCTCCCCACCGCGGTTCGGAGCGGGCTCGAGCCGAACAGGACGCCCTCGATCACCGGCTGGATCAGCGATCGGAGGGCGAGCGCGTCCCGTGCCGTGACGAGGTGGAGCGTTCCGCGCAACAGTGTCATGCGGACGGCACGCCGGTCCGCGATCGGTTCGGCGAGGGTCTCGGGACGGAACCGGTCGAGCCGGGACCAGAGCGCGACGTACGGATCGCGTGGCACCTGCGCCTGCATCGCGACGAGCCGCTCGACCGCCTTGAGCG
>DATFEU010000325.1:0-7239 GCA_035250725.1 Actinomycetota bacterium | reverse complement strand
TTCGGCAAGATCGTGGCGATCGCGTTCGTGAGCGCGTTCGACGGGACGTTCGAGCACCTGAAGCTCTGCGCCGACGAGACCTGCCGATCGGTGTTCTACGACCGGTCGAAGAACCACTCTGGCCGGTGGTGTTCGATGGCCACCTGCGGCAACCGCGCGAAGGTCCGCGCCTGGCGCGACCGCCAGCGCGTGGACGGAGGGCTCGGAGGGCTGAAGGAGTGAGCGCGGACGCGCGAACGGTAGCCCCCCGGGAAGGCATGACCTCGCTCGACCTGCGTCTACGTGGCGCCGGAGGCGAGCCCGTCGACCTCGTGCGGACGCTGAACTCCCACGGGTTCGTCGACCTCCCGCCGCTCCGCCCGGCCCCCGACTACCGGTCGACGGAGATCACGCTCGCGACCCGGCGCGGGCGGCCGCGGACGGCCCGGATCGAGCTCGGGCGCCGGGGTCACGCGCGCATGACCGTCCTCGGCTCGGCGGTCTCCGAGGTGACGGCAGCCGAGCTCGCCGCGACCGTTCGGCACGTCCTGCGGCTGGACGCCGACCTGTCCGGGTTCTACGCGGCCGCGGCGGACGACCCCGACCTTGGCTGGGTGAGGACCGGCGCCGGTCGCATGATCCAGAGCCCCACCGTGTTCGAGGACGTCGTCAAGACCGTGTGCACGACCAACTGCGCCTGGTCGGCGACGAAGCGGATGGTGGACGCGATCGTCGGACACCTCGGCGAGCCGGCACCCGGCGTTCGCGACGGCGACGTGTTCGGCCGCGCGTTCCCCACGGCGGAGGCGATGGCGGACGCCGGGGAGTCCTTCTATCGGGACGTCGCCCGGGCCGGGTACCGCGGGGCCTACGTCGTCTCGCTCTCGCGTTCGGTGGCCGAGGGCGAGATCGATCTCGAGTGGTTCTCCCGAGCGACGCCCGAGGAGCTCCCCGACGACGAGCTCGAGGCGCGGCTGCTCGCGCTCCCGGGCGTCGGGCCGTACGCGGCCGCACACATCATGATGACGCTCGGGCGGTACCACCGCCTGATCCTCGACTCATGGACGCGTCCGACCTACGCGAAACTGGTCGGCCGGAAGACGGCTTCGGACGCCGCGATCCTGCGCCGGTTCCGCCGGTACGGCCCCTATGCGGGCCTCGCCTTCTGGCTCTTCCTCACGCGCGACTGGGTCGAGTGACCCGCCGGTCCGCACGGCGGGCCGAGCGTCGGGTTGTCCCGCAGTGCTCGCGGGGGCATACTGCCCCGGGCCTCCGCGACGCCGGGTCGTGACAGCGTCGCGATCCGGAGGCACAACCGGACGACTGCCGAGAAGGGCCCGATGAGCGAGCCGTTATGGCCTTCCCACGCCCCCGTCGCCTGTGGGCCTACCTCCGGGCGGAGCGCCGCACGCTCCTGCAGGGCGTGGTCGCGCTCACCCTGTCGACGGCCGCGTCCTTCGTCGCGGGCCTGACGCTCGGCTCGATCACCGGCACGCTCAACCTGCTCCCCGGCCTCCTCGTGCTGATCCCCGCCTCCGTCGGGCTTCGGGGGACGATCTTCGGCGCGATGGGCGCCCGGCTGGGGACCGGGATCCACGCCGGCCTGTTCGAGCCGACGCTGCGGCGTGGCGGCCTCCTCGGACGCAACGTGGAGATCGCCGTGCTCTCGACCTTCCTCTCCTCCTTCTACCTGGCCGGCATGGCCAAGGTCGTCGCCGCGGCGTTCGGCGAGTCGACGATCTCGTTCTGGGACTTCGTCACGATCTCTGTCGTCGGCGGTGTCATCGCCTCGTTCGCGATCTTGTTCGTGACCGTCGGCCTGGCGCTCCTCTCCTACCGCCGGGAGTGGGACCTCGACTCGGTCTCGACCCCGATGGTGACGGCGATCGGGGACATGGTCACGCTCCCGGCGCTCTTCCTGGCCTCGTTCATCCCGCGCAACGACGTCGCGAACGCGATCGTGGCGGCCGCGTGCACCGCCGCGGTGCTGGCCGCGGCCGTGGCGGCGACCCGTTCGGGCCGAGAGGTCCGTCGGACGCTCGTCGAGATGACGGCGGTGATCGCGATCGTGCCGCTCATGGACATCTTCGCGGGCGCCTTGCTCGAAGCGCGCCGCCCGTCCCTCGAGGCCGTGCCGGCGATCCTGATCCTGCTGCCGCCGTTCGTCTCGCAGGCCGGAGCCCTCGGCGGCATCCTGTCGGCGCGACTCTCCTCGAAGCTCCAGCTCGGTGTGATCACGCCGCGCGGGATGCCGGAGCCGCCCGCGGTCGTCGACGGCGCGATCGTGGTCGGGTTCGGCCTGCCGGTCTTCACGGTGATCGGGATCGTCGCGGTCGTGCTCGCGAACCTCACCGGGATCGCGGACCGGGCGGGCGCGCTGCATCCGGACGCGGGCGCGATCGTCGCCGGCACCGTGCTCGCGGGCCTGATCGTCCTCCCGATCCTGCTGCTCGCCGGCTACTACGTGGCGGTCGTGACGGCCCGGTTCGGCCTCGATCCGGACAACCACGGCGTGCCGATCATCACGAGCCTGATGGACCTGGTGGGCGTCGCCGCCGTCCTGTTCGCTATGGGAGTATCCGGAGTGACGATCCATGGATGACCAACCGAAGAGCGTCAAGGACCTGCTCGTCGAGCTGAAGGACGCCTCCGAGCTCATGGTCGACCTGGCGTACGCCGCGGTCTTCTTCAACGAGGAGAAGCTCGCCCGCGAGGTCGAACGGCTCGACGAGCGGATGGACGTGCACCTGCGTCGTCTCCGCGAGGTGGCGATGCTCGCGGCGAGGAGCCCCGAGGACGCCGAGGGGATGGCGGGGGTGCTCTGGATCGCGGACGCGGTGGAGAAGGTGGGCGAGGCCGCGTCGGACATCGCGCGGGTGGTCGAGGCCCGGCTCGGGATCCCCGACGCCGTGCGACGGGACCTCCGGCACGCCGACGAGATGACCGCTCGTGTCAAGGTCCGGAGCGGCGCGTCGGTGATCGGCCGGTCGCTGCGGGACCTCTCGCTCCCGACCGAGACGGGGATGTGGGTCATGGCGATCCGCAGCGGCCTCGAGTGGCAGTTCGACCCCGGTCCCGACGACGTGATCTCCGAGGACGACGTGCTGCTCGTCCGCGGGCCCGAGGAGGGCGTCGCGCTCCTCCGCGAGCTCGCCGGCGCGCCCGGCCGGCCCGAACCCGCCGAGGACGAGGCGCCGCCGCTCTCCGAGCTCGACCGCGCCGTCGACCTCCTCGTGGAGCTGAAGGACCTGTCGGAGGCGGCCGTGGGCCTCGCGTACTCGTCGATCCTGTTCAACAACCGCGCGCTCGCGGCCGAGGTGTCCGCGCTCGAGGCCCGGAGCGACATCCTGCAGGACGAGCTCGAGTCCTGGGTGCTCCGCGCCGCGCCCGAGGCGAGGAACCCCGACGAGCTCCGGGGCCTCCTTCGTCTCGCGAACGCGAGCGAGTCGATGTCCGATGCCGCGCGCGACATGACCTGGTACGTGGAGCAGGGGGAGCCGCTTCACCCGGTCGTGCAGCTCGCGCTCGAGGAGACGGAGGAGACCAGCTTCGAGACGGTGGTCGACGCCGACACGCCGGCCGAGGGTCACAGCCTGAAGGACCTGCGCCTCGAGACGGAGACCGGGATGTTCGTCCTCGCCGTCCAGCGCGGTGCGAGGTGGATCTACCGCCCGCGCGGGCCGTTCGTCTTCCGAGCCGGCGACCGGGTGATCGCCGTCGGACCCGAGGAGGGCGCCGAGGAGCTCGAGGCGCTCTGCCGGGTCCCGGCCACCGCGACGGGTTGACCGTGGACGCGATCCCCTTTCTCCGGGGGCGTCGAGTGCCGTCGAGGACCCGTACCCCTGGGAGCAGGCCGCCAGGGAGATCGTGAGCGACATCCTCTCGCTGAGGGGGATCGCCGCGACCCGGACGCTCGTGGCCGTCCCCGAGCTCGAGCCTGAGGAGGATCGGGACCAGTTCTCGGGGTGGAGCCCCAGGAGCGCCGAGCCTCAGACGCGGACGTCCGAGAAGCGCAGTCGTTCCTCGGTCAGGCGGAGCTCCTCGACCTCGGTGGCGCCCCGCTCGGCGAGCCAGGCGAGCATCCGGTCCACGAGCCGCTCCGGCGCCGACGCGCCGCTCGTGACACCGACCACCTCGGCGCCCTCCAGCCATGAAGGGTCGACCTCTCGCTCGTCGTCAACGAGGTAGGCCCTCGTGCCGAGCTCCCGGGCGACCTCCGCCAGGCGGTTGGAGTTCGACGAGTTGTCGGAGCCGATCACGAGGACCACGTCGGAACGCCGGGCGACCTCCTTGATCGCGTCCTGGCGGTTCTGGGTCGCGTAGCAGATGTCCTCCCGCGGCGGTCCCTGGATCTCCGGGAACCGCTCGCGCAGGACCGCGACGATCTCGTTCGTCTCGTCCACCGAGAGCGTGGTCTGCGTGAGGTACGAGAGTCCGTCCCCGTCGGGGATCTCGAGCTCGCGCGCCTCGCGGAGGTCCTGGACGAGGATCGTCCGCGTCGGGGCCTGGCCGGTCGTGCCGACGACCTCCTCGTGCCCGGCGTGTCCGATCAGGACGATCGTGTGACCGCGCCCGGCGAAGCGGCGGGCCTCGAGGTGCACCTTCGTGACGAGGGGGCACGTTGCGTCGAGCACCGTGAGGTTCCGTCGCTCGGCGTTCGCGTAGACGTCGGGGGCGACGCCGTGCGCCGACAGGACCACGACGCCGCCCTCCGGTACCTCGGTCTCCTCCTCGACGAACACGGCACCCTTGGCCTCGAGGTCACGAACGACGTGGAGGTTGTGGACGATCTGCTTGCGGACGTAGACGGGAGCGCCGTGGGTCTGCAGGGCGCGCTCGACCGCCTCGACGGCGCGCTCGACGCCGGCACAGTAGCCGCGCGGGGCCGCGAGCAGGACCTTGGCAGGCACGGCTTCATCGTACCCGTCCCGGCGGCCTGACCCCCGGTCACCGGATCGTCGCGGCGCTCACAGGCGCCTCGCTCCTGGCCCTAGCGTCCCCAGCATCGGCCACCGAGGCGCAGGAGGTCTCCACCACCCGGACATGCGACGACGACTGGCAAGTGGGGCGCTGGCACGTCAAGCAGCTCATCCGATGCGCCGCGGTTCGATGGGACAGCCCCGGCGGGGACATGAAGGCGATCGAGGTCGCGCGCTGCGAATCGGGGCTCCGCCCCCGCGCATACAACCCCAACGGCTACGCGCGGCTGTTCCAGCAGTCGACGAGGCACTGGCCCGGCCGCGCGGACGCGTTCGGCGTTCCGGACCGGTCGGTGTTCAACGGACGAGCCAACATCATCGTCTCGGTACGGATGGCCACGTCCATGGGCTGGTGGAGCGCGTGGGCCGGCTGCGGCTGATCGAGAAGGGGGGCCGGGCGCCGAAGGCCGGCTCCCCGCCCACTACAGCCACCCGCGCTTGCGGAACGTTCGGAACAGCAGGAACGCCATGAGCCCCATCACCCCGAGCGCGAAGGGGTAGCCGAACGCCCAATCGAGCTCCGGCATGTGGCGGAAGTTCATGCCGTAGATGCCCGCGATCAGCGTCGGGATCAGGATGATCGCCGCCCACGCGGACAGTTGCTTCATCACCACGTTCATCCGGTTCGACGCCTGGGCGATCTGCATCTCGCGCGCGGACGTCAGCACGTCGCGGACGTTGTCGGTGAGCTCGAGCGCCCGGATCACGTGGTCGAGGACGTCGCGGTAGTACGGGACGAGCGGCGCGGTCGCGATCTGCGGCGTCTCCAGGAGCAGATCGACGGTCTCGCGCATCGGCGCGGCCAGCCGCCGGAACCGCACGACCTGCTGACGCACCCGGAACATGCGTCGCGACAGCTCGTGGGACGCGTCCTCCCCCGCGTCGTCATCCTGGGACAAGGCGTCCTCGATGTCGTCCGTCAGGTCCTCGAAGCGCTCGATCACGTCGAGGTAACCGTCCACGATCTCGTCGAGCACCAGGTACAGGAGATGGCCGATCCCCTCCCCGTCCCGCTGGGTCGCGCCCGCGAGCCGAGCGGCGACGTCCCCGAACTCGAACCGCGGCTCCCTCCGGATCGTGATGACGAAGAACCCGCCCCCGGCGAACAGGTGCACCTCGCGATCCACGATCTCGTTCGCGTCGTCGAGTCCGAGACCGTGCGCCACGAGGAACAGGTGCCCTTCATAGAAGTCGACCTTCGCGCGCTGTCCCCACTTGCGGCTGTCCTCGATCGCGAGCTCGTGCAACGAGAACTCGGCCTGGAGCGCGTGGAGCTCCTCGTCGGTGGGGTCGATCACGTCGACCCAGACACGCTCCTTGCTGCCCCGTGCCTCGCCGACGATCCCGCGGTCGAACGGCGCCTCCTCCTCGAGCGCGCCGTCCCGGTAGACGCGGCAGGTGATCACGGCGGCGAGCCTACCCCAGGGGCGCCGACGGCCTGGCAACATGGCTCGATGGCTGTCCCGGAACCGGTCCCCGAGCTCGGGCCGTTGCTCGGGGTCTGGCGCGCGCACGACGA
This sequence comes from Actinomycetota bacterium, assembly GCA_035250725.1. GTDB lineage: Bacteria > Actinomycetota > UBA4738 > UBA4738 > HRBIN12 > DASSJM01. The sequence continues at coordinate 762 of DATFEU010000325.1, read as the reverse complement.
TGCGTTCGAGCACGTCATGCCCACCTGGTGGGGCGCCGTCGTGTCGGACCGGCGCTACCCGGCGATCAACGAGGCGAACTACGCGCGGGTCGAGGCGCGCCGGCCGGTCCGGCTGGCGGAGATCGAGGCCGAGCACCTGCCCGCCGGTCCGCGGTCGCACGTGGTGGTGTTCCATCCCGAGGACCAGACGGACCTCCTGTCGGAGGTCGGCACCCGCGGCGAGCGGATCGTCTGGGACCTCGTGATGGTCCATCGTGGTCCGGTGCCGGACCGTGGAGGCGCGGAGCCCGTCTCCGACCACCGCACGGAGGAGATCCGGAGGTTCGACGACGCCTTCTGGCGCGCGCACGCCGAGTCCACCCGCCTGTTCGACGTCGATGATCGGGGAACGCTCGAGCAGCTGCGTGCCCTCGAGCGCGAGACGCTGATCCCTCTCGGACGACGATGGTTCGCCGTTTCCCGGGACGGCGGACCGGTCGCGTTCGCCTCGCTCCTCGTCACGGACGCCACGGGGTACCTCGACCACGTCGTCACGTTCCCCGAGGCGCGGCGACGCGGCTACGCGGAGGCGCTCACCCGACGCGCGTTGTCCGCGGCGGCCGCCGCCGGCGCAACCTCGACGTTCCTGCTCGCCGATCCGGGTGGACGGGCCGAACGCATCTACCGCAGGATCGGGTTCGAGCCCGTCGCGCACCTCGCCAGCTGGACCTCGGAGCGCCGGCGATGACCGGTCCTTGTCGCTACGCGCGGGGCGCCGGGAGG
>DATFEU010000321.1:0-13285 GCA_035250725.1 Actinomycetota bacterium | reverse complement strand
GAGGCCGGCGTCTCGACCACGACCGACAGGTCCCGCACCTCGGGCTGCGCGACGACGGCCGCGAATCCATCGAGACCGATGCGCCCCTCCCCGACGACCTCGTGGCGGTCGCGGCGGGAGCCGCGCTCGAACTTCGCGTCGTTCATGTGGATCAGCCGGAGCCGTTCGGCCAGGCCGAGTCGCCGGAGCTCCTCGAAGCACGCGTCCACGCCGGCAGGCTCGTCGAGCGCGTAGCCGGTGGCGAACAGGTGGCACGTGTCGAGCACGAGCCCGAGCCGCTCGTCGCCCACGGCGTCGAACAGGTCCCGCGCCTCCTGCAGCGTCGAGGCCACCGCGCCGCTCGTGCCGGCCATGAGCTCGACGAGCAGCCGCGTCGTGTCCGGCGTCTCGGCGAGCACGGCCTGGAGGACCGTCGTGGCCCGTTCGCTCGCGGCCGCGGCCTCCCCCTCGACGCCCGAGCCTGCGTGCACGACGAACCCGCCGGCCCCGATCACGCCGCACGCCGCCACCGAGCGCCGGCAGAGCTCGAGGGACTTCGCCACGAACTCCGGGTTCGGTGAGGCGATGTTCACGAGGTAGGGCGCGTGGACGAACAGCGGCCCGATCCCGCCCTCGCGCCACGAGGCGCCGAACGCCTCCGCGGTGTCCGGACGCGGGCCGGCCCACGCCCGCGGGTTCGACAGGAACAGCTGGACGACGTCGGCGCCGACCTCGCGGGCGACATCCACCGCGTTCCGGAGGCCGCCCGGCGTGCGGAGATGCGCGCCGACCCTCATGAGAGCACCTGTGGTCGAGCCGCCCGCACGGGGCGAACCCTACGCGATGTAGATCTCGACCAGGTCGCCGACCTCGACGGTCGTGCCGGTCGCCGGCTCCTGGTAGATGACCGTGGTGCCGTCCGCTCCCGGCACGATGGTGACGGTCACACGCAGCCCGAGCGCCCTGAGGTCGGCGACGGCCGCGTCCTGGTTCATCCCGACGACGTTCGGCATCGGGAACTCCGGCGGGCCGAGCGACACGACGATCGACACCGTCCTCCCCGGCTGCAGCTCGGAGCCGGACGACGGGCTCTGCGAGATGACCCTGCCCTCCGCGACCTTGCGCGAGTACTCGCCACCCGCGGACACGACGAAGCCCTCGCCCTGGAGCCGTTCGGTCGCGCGGTCCTCGGCGAGGCCGACCACGTCCGGGACGGGCTTCGGCGCCGGGCCGCGACTCACGACGAGGTCGACCTCGCTGCCCCGGGGCGCCTGCGAGCCGCCCCGCGCGCTCTGCCGGATCACGTTGCCCTCGTCGACCGACGCGTGGTACGCGCGGTCGACCTCCCCGACCTCGAGCTGCGCGCTACGGAGGAGCTCTTTCGCCCGCACGAACTCCTTGCCGACGAGGTTGGGAACGTCGACGGGGGGCGGACCGAGCGAGACGACGAGCGTGACCCGCTCCCCCTGCTCGAGGATCGTCCCTTCCTCCGGATGGACGCGGATCACGCGTCCCTCGGCCACCTTCATCGAGTGCTGGTCCTCGCCGAACCGGACCACGAAGCCGGCCTCCTCGAGTCGGTCCTGAGCCTCGTCGCGCTGCACGCCCACCATGGCGGGGATCTCGGCCTCATGCGGGATCAGGTAGATCCAGACCGCCAACGCACCGGCGGCGACCGCGGCGAGGGCGAGGAGCACGCCGAGGAAGACCTTGAGCTTGCGTCGCCGCTTCAGGCCGTGGCGGCCCCCGGTCTCCGGCCGGGGGATCGTGACGGTCATCGCCTGCCCCGGGTCCGGGTCTCGGTCGTCGACGACGGCTTCCATCGGGATCACCGCGACCTCCGGCACCAGCGAACCGAGCGCCGGCGCCGCCGGCAGGGCTCCCGTCTCGGCCTCGAGGTCCCGCCGCGCCTCGGCGGCGGACTCGGGCCGGAGCTCGCGCTCCTTCTCGGTCACCGAGGCCACCCACCCGTCGAGGGAGGCCGGCACCGCTGGGTTCTTCGTCGACGGTGCGGGAACCCGATCGTGCAGATGCTTGTAGGCGATCGCCATCGGTGTCTCGCCGGTGAACGGCAGCCGGCCGGTCAGCAGCTCGAACGCCACGACACCGAGCGAGTACAGGTCGGTGCGCGGGTCGGCCGGCTCGCCGCGGAGCTGTTCGGGAGCGAGGTACTGCACGGTGCCCGTCACGGATCCTGCCTCGGTGATCTGCGCGTCCGCGTACGCGCGCGCGAGGCCGAAGTCCGCGACCTTCACGTCGCCGTCGCGCGTCACCATGAGGTTCTCGGGCTTCACGTCCCGGTGCACGATGCCGTGACGGTGTGCGTACCCGAGGGCCGCGAGGGTCTGCAGCAGCACGTCGGTCGCCTGTGCGGGCGCGAGGAGACCCTCATCGTGCATGATCTCGCGGACGCTGCGGCCCGCGACGTACTCCATCACCATGTAGTAGATGCCGTCGACGGCCCCCCAGTCGTGGACGGCGACGATCTTCGGGTGGTTGAGGTTGGCGGCGGCGCGCGCCTCGCGCCGGAAGCGCTCGACGAAGCCGGCATCGCCCGACAGGTTCCGATGCAGGACCTTGATCGCCACGCGCCGGTCCAGCACGGCGTCGTGCGAGAGGAAGACCTCGCCCATGCCGCCGGCGGCGATACGATCGACGACGTGGTACCGGCCTGCCAGCGTGTTCAGCGCGAACGCGAGGTCCGCGCGGCCGAGCCGCTCGTGGGTGGTGCTCTTCGAGATGGTCGCCTCCCCGTGTTCCTTGGCCATCGCGGGCTGACGCTCGGGCGGACGTCCGGGGGCCTGCGGCGCATCCGAACGCCCATTCTAGGGTCTGGGCGGCCGTCAACCCCGGAACCCCGATGAGCGAACACGAGGCCGCCGCCCCGCCCCGGACCCCGCCCGAGGGCTTCGCGGCCGAGTTCGACCGCATCGAGGCGGCCGTGGACGCGGGGCAGACCGACCTCCGCGCCCTCGGCTTCTGGCGCCTGCTCGCCAGGGTGAAGGCGGATCCCGCGCTCTCGGCCCACTGGGCCGAGCAGGCCGGGAGGATCGACCGGAAGGCGTTCGAGGCGCGTGTGCGCGTGCGGGTGCCGGTGTGGTTCGGGAACGCGCTGCTCCTCGGCGGAGCGCTGCTCGGCATCGCCGCCGTCGCGATCTCGATCACGACCGAGTCGCAGACGCTCGCCGGCCTCGCGCTGGTGTTCGCCGCGCTCGACTGGTCGGTGACCTGGCATTCGCCCTCGCACTGGCTGGTCGGACGCCTCGTCGGGATCCGCTTCACCTGCTACTTCGTCGGGCGCGTCATCCCGCCGATCCCGGGGTTGAAGACGGACTACGCGACCTACCTGCGTACGCCGCCCGACGCGCGAGCGTGGATGCACGCGTCGGGCGCGGTGGCCTCGAAGCTCGCGCCGATCGTCGCCTGGGCGTTGTGGCCGGTCTCGCGGGCGCCGGGGTGGGCCGCGTGGGCGATCGTGGGGTACGCGGCGCTGATCGTCCTCGTCGACGTCTTCCTGTCGACGAGGTTCAGCGATTGGAAGCGCGTCCGGCGAGAGCTGCAGGTCGCCCGGCGTCAGCGCGCCGCCCGCTAGGGCGCCGCCGACCGCCGTTGGATATCCTCGAGGGGCACACCGGGGAGCTCGGGCGACCGGGCTGAGAGGCCGTCAGATGGTGGCGGCGACCCGACGAACCTGAACCGGGCAATGCCGGCGGAGGGAGGCGATGCGCCGAGTGGACCACGACGCGCTGGGCGTCGTCGTGCTCACGTCGAGCGGTCTCGTCCCGGGCCGGACGCATCTCGACGTCGCCCGAGCGGCGATCGCGGGTGGCGCGAGCATCGTGCAGGTCCGCGCGCCCGAGCTCACGGACGCCGAGCTCGAGGGGCTCGCCCGCGACGTGGTGGACGCATGCGCGGGTTCGCCGACGCTCGCGATCGTGAACGACCGGGGCGACGTCGCGGTCGATTCGGACGCGGACGGCGTCCACGTCGGCCAGGGCGACCACCCTGGCACCGTCCGCGCGCGGATCGGCGACCGGCTGCTCGGCGTGAGCGTCTCGACGCCGGAGCAGGCTCGGGAGGCGGCGGCGTTCGGGGCGGACTACCTCGGCGTCACGGTGTGGGCGACCGCGACGAAGCCCGAGGCGGTGTCGATGGGGCTCGACGGGCTCGCCGCCGTCGCGGGCGCGAGCTCCCTTCCGGTCGTGGGCATCGGCGGGGTGTCGGCGGCGAACGCGACCGAGGTCCTCGCCGCCGGCGCGTCCGGCGTGGCGGTCGTCTCGGCCGTCGGCGCGGCCGCCGACATGGAGGCGGCAACGCGCGAGCTCGTCGAGATCGTCGGCGGATGGAAGGCGAAGAAGGAGAACCGATGACGGAGCAACGGACCGGAAAGGCGACCAGGGAGCTGTTCGAGCGGGTGATCCTCCGTCGGCTCGGGGCGGCCGACGACGACGTGCTGGTCGGCCCGCGTCACGGCGTGGACGTGGGCGTGGTACGCGTCGCCGACGGCGTGGCGATGGCGCTGACCTCGGACCCGGTCTTCATCGTCCCGGCGTACGGCTGGGAGCGCGCCGCGTGGTTCGCCGTCCACATCCTCGCGTCCGACGCCGCGACGAGCGGGTTACCGCTCCGCTGGATGGCGGTCGACCTCAACCTGCCGCCCGAGGTCACGGACGAGGAGCTCACGGAGCTCTGGGACGCGTTCCACCGGGCGTGCGAGGGGATCGGGCTCGCCGTCGTCACCGGCCACACCGCCCGGTACGACGGGTGCACGTGGCCGATGGTCGGCGGGGCGGTGTGCCTGGCGTCCGGGCCCGAGGATCGCTTCGTGACGCCGACGATGGCCCGCGTCGGCGACGCCGTCGTCGTCACGAAGGGGGCCGCGATCGAGGCGACGGCGCTGTTCGCGGCCACGTTCCCCGACCGCCTCACGCAGGGGGTGGGGGAGGACGCCGTGAAGGCTGCCGACGCGCTCTTCGAGCGGATGACGGTCGTACCGGAGGCGACGGTCGCCCGTGAGTTCGGGCTCCGCGACGAGGGCGTGACCTCGATGCACGACGCCACCGAGGGCGGGGTGTTCGGCGGGCTCACGGAGGTCGCCGCGGCCTCGAACGCGGGGATACGGATCGAGCGCGCCGCGATCCCGGTCCGGCCGGAGGTGCGAGAGGTCTGCGCGTACGTCGGCATGGATCCCTACACGTCGATCAGCGAGGGGACGCTGATCGCCACCGTCGTGCCGGGTCGCGCGGACGCATTCGTCGCGGCGCTCGCACGCGCGGACATCGAGGCCGCGATCGTCGGCGAGGTGACGCCGGCGTCCGAGGGGGCTGTCCTCGCCACCGGGGACGGCGAGCGCCCGCTCGAACACCCCGGCCTCGATCCGTTCTGGGGCGCGTTCGGTTCCTGGGCGGCCGAGGCAGCCGGGATCGGTGAGGCCGGCTAGGCTAGCGCGTCCCGCGTTCGCGCTCCGCCGCGAAGAACTCCTCGGCCAGGATCGCGTACCGGACGTGGTCGCGCCACCGGCCGGCGATCTTCAGGTACTTCGGCGAGTAGCCCTCGCGCCGGAACCCGAGCCGTTCGACGAGCGCGATCGACCGGGTGTTCTCCGGCTGCACGTTGGCCTCGACCCGGTGCAGCCCGATCGGGCCGAACGCCTGGCGCAGCACGAGCCGGACGCCCTCGGACATGAGGCCCCGACCGTCGTGCGGCACGAACGCCGAGTAGCCGAGGTAGGCGCCCCGCAGGTGGCCGAAGAAGATCTGTCCGAGGTTCGCCATGCCGACGAGCGCCCCGTCCTCGTTGAGGCAGATCAGGTAGACCTCCTCGCTCGGGAGCTCCTGCCGCTCGACCAGCGTCGCGAACGCCGCGGGGGAGTCCGGGAGCTGCGCCCACGGCCGGTGGAGGCTCCGGCTCGCGCGCACCGCGGCGATGAACGCATCGACGTCGTCGGGACGCGGGTGCCGCAGGTGCACGCGCTCGCCTCGTTCGATCGAACGTTGCCTCATCCGTGCCAACCGTACCCGGTAGGCTGCGCGCGATGGCGATGGACGTGGTGACGGTCGGCGACGTGATGATCGACGTTCGGGTCGAGGCGGCCGGGCTCGAGGAGGGAGGCGACGTCCACGGGCGCGTCCTCGTTCGACCGGGTGGGAGCGCCGCGAACGCGGCCGTCTGGGCGGTCGAGGCTGGCGCGAAAGCTCGCGTGCACGGCCGCATCGGTTCGGACATCGCCGGCGCCCTCCTCCGCGACGAGCTGATCGCGCGCGGCGTCGAACCCGCGCTCGCGACCGACGGGGGAGCGGACACCGGATCGATGCTCGTCGTGCACGAGCCGCGCGAGCGCTCGATGGTCGCCGACCGGGGCGCCGGCGGACACCTCTCGCCGGACGATCTCCCGGCGACGATCGAAGCCGGAGCGGTGCTCGTGTCCGGGTACTCGCTGCTGTACGAGCCGACGGAGGCGGCCGGCCGGGCGGCGCTCGAGCGATCGAGGGCGCGATTCCTGGCAGTCGACCCGGCCTCGTGGCCGATGATCCGCTCGATGGGGATCGATCGCTTCTTCGAGATCACTGAGCCGGCGACGATGATCCTCGCGAACGGACGCGAGGCCGAGGAGCTGACGGGGGTGCGCGGGGAGGACGCCGTGGACGCGCTCGCACGGCGCTTCCCGATCGCGTGCGTGAAGCTCGGCGAGGATGGCGCGGTCATCTCGTGGGAGGGGCTCCTGATCCGCATGTCGCCAGATCCGATCGAGGAGAAGGATCCGACGGGGGCGGGCGACGCGTTCAACGGCGTGCTGCTCGCCTCGCTCGCGCGAGGGCGGTCGCCGGGCGACGCGCTCGCGGCCGCGTCCCGGGCCGGCGCGAGGGTCGCGATGAGCTACGAGACGTGGCCGGAGAGGCCGCGTCCGTGAGCCCGGATGCGGTTCGGCCCTCGGACGAGGTAGCCGAGGCCCTGGCGACCGGCCGAGGGGTGGTGGCCCTCGAGACCAGCGTGATCTCGCAGGGGTTGCCGGCCCCGAGGAACGTGGAGTGCGTCGAGCGGATGGGGGGCGGCGTTCGGGCGGCGGGCGCCGTGCCCGCCTGGGTCGGCGTCATGGATGGCGAGCTCGTGGTGGGCCTGTCCGGCCCCCAGCTTCAGGCGTTCGCCGAACCCGGCCGCGCGGACAAGGTCGCGCGGCGCGACCTCCCGTTCGCGATCGCCACCGGCGCTATGGGAGCCACCACGGTCTCGAGCACGATCTGGGCCGCGCACCGGGTGGGCGTCTCGGTCGCCGCCACCGGCGGCATCGGGGGCGTGCACCCGGGGACGGGCGACGTGTCCGCCGACCTGCTGGAGCTCGCCCGGACCCCGGTCCTCGTGGTGTGCTCGGGAGCGAAGTCGATCGTGGATCCGTTCGCGACGATGGAGCGGCTCGACGAGCTCGGCGTCGGGGTGGCGGGGTACCGCTGCGACCGGCTGCCGTTCTTCCTGGTGCGGGAGGCCCCGATCGACCTCGACCAGCGGATCGACGACCCGAAGCAGGCGGCCGGGCTCGTCCACGCCGTCGGCGCCGTCGCCGAGGCCGCCGTCCTGCTCTGCAACCCGGTGCCCGAAGGGTTCGCGATGGACGAGCGCGAGGTCGCCGACGCGGTTCGTGACTGCGAAGCCAGAGCGGCCGAGGCCGGCGTCCGCGGCACGGCCGTGACGCCGTACCTCCTCTCGTGCCTCGCCGAACGGACCGCCGGGGCGAGCCTCGAGGCCAACCTCGCGCTGCTCGAGTCCAACGCGCGGCTCGGGGGCGAAGTGGCGACGAGCGCGGCCGCCGCGGATGTCAGCGCAGCCAGGTCTTGACGATCGCCTTCGAGAAGTTCCAGCCGTAGCGGAGCGACTTCGGTTTCTTCGACTCGCCGCCGCGGCGGGTGAGGAACGTGACGGGTACCTCGACCACCCGCGCCTTCTGCCGGAGCGCCTCGATCGTGACCTCCGAGGTCCAGAACTGGTCCTGCTCGAGGATCAGCCGGCGGAGGGTGTCCGCCCTCGTCGCGCGGTAGCCGCTCGAGATGTCCGTGACGCGCTGGCCGGTGAGGATCGTGACGATGCGGGAGAACACGTGCACGCCGGCGTGGCGGATCATGCTCTCGCGCTCGAAGTCCCCGAGCATCCTCGACCCGTTCACGTGGTCGGCGCGCCCCTCGACGATCGGCGCGACGAGCGTCGGGATCTCCTCAGGCTGGTGCTGGCCGTCAGCGTCGAGCGTGACGACGATGTCGGCGCCGAGCTTGAGCGCGATGTCGTAGCCGACGCGGAGCGCGAGCCCCCCGCCACGGCGGATCGGCAGGCTCGCCACGAGCGCGCCGGCCGCCCGCGCCGCCTCTGGCGTCTCGTCGTCGGAGTGGTCGTCGATCACGATCGGCACGACGTGGTAGCCGTCGAGCGCTTGAGGCATCGCCCCGATCACCGGCCCAACGTTCTCCGCCTCGTTGAACGCGGGCGACACCACGACGATGCGTTTGCCCTCGGGCAGACCGGCCGCGGCGTCCCAGTCGAACGCTGCCTGGCCGAGGGACTCGACGAGCAGGCGCATGTTCCGCTCGTTCGTGTCCACCTCCGACTGCATGCGGATCACGAGCAGGAACAAGAGGGCGACGGCGAACAGCAGGACCGCGGTGAGCCGTTGCCCGCTCCCCGGCTCGAAGTTGAACACCTCGAACAGCGGATCGAACAGCGACGGCGAGATCGCGAGGAGCAGCACCACGACCGAGATCAGCGTCGAGATGATCAGGTTCAGGCGGCTGATCTGTCGTCGGCCGTACCGGATCACCGCAAGCGTGAAGAACGCTGCGGCGAAGAGACCTCCGAGGATGCGCAGGGCCGACATGGCACCCCGAGCCTACTGTGGAGAGGGTTCCCGCACGCCGCGCCAGCGCGTCGCCGGGTCGATGTGGTCGGGGATGACTCGGTCGACGTAGCGCCGGATCGTCTCGAACATCGACTCGATCAAGGTCTCGGAGAGCAGATGCGGCTGGAGACCGAGGTCGAGCAGCTTCGTGTGCTTCGCGTTGTAGTAGTGCTCCTCGGCCTCCACGCGCGGGTTCTCGACGTGGGCAACCGTCACGTCGAGGCCAACCTCCGCGCCGGCCTGCCGGACGTGTTCTGCGAGCTGCACGATCGAGAACTGCTCGGTGAACTGGTTGAACACGCGATACTCGCCGGCATCGGCGGGGTATGTGACGGCGAGCTCGACGCACTGGATCGTGTCGATGATGTTCAGGTAGCCGCGGGTCTGACCGCCTCTTCCGTACGCAGTCAGCGGGTGTCCGATCACGGCCTGCAGGCAGAAGCGATTCAGCGCCGTGCCGAACACCTCGTCGTAGTCGAACCGCGTCAGGAGCCGCTCATCGAGTTGGGTCTCCTCGGTGTGGATCCCGTAGACGACGCCCTGGTTGAGGTCGGTGGCGCGCAGGCCCCACACGCGGCACGCGAAGTGGAGGTTGTGCGAGTCGTGCACCTTCGACAGGTGGTACATCGAGCCGGGCAACTTCGGGAACGGCAGCGTGTCCGTCCGACCCTCGTGCGCGATCTCGATGTACCCCTCCTCGATGTCGATGTTCGGGGTTCCGTACTCGCCCATCGTGCCGAGCTTCACGAGGTGAGCGTCGGGAGCGAGCTCGGCCATCGCGTAGAGCACGTTCAGCGTGTTCACGACGTTGTTCGTCTGGGTGAAGACGGCGTGCTCCCGGTCGATCATCGAGTACGGCGCCGACGGCATCTCGCCGTAATGCACGATCGCCTCGGGCTCGAACTCCCGGAACAGGCGCTCGACCACGTCCCAGTCGGTGAGGTCGCCCTCGGTGACGCCGATCTCGAGCCCCGTCGCCTCGCGGAAGGCCTCGGCACGAGCGGGCAGCGACTCGCCGATCGGCGTGAGCGAGTCCGTGCCGGCCTCGGCGTGCGCCCGGCGCCGCAGGTAGTCGTCCACGGCATGGATCTCGTGGCCGCGTCGGGCGAAGTGCATCGACGTGGGCCACCCGAGGTAGCCGTCGCCGCCGAGGATCAAGATGCGCATCCGGGTTCTCCGAGTAGAGGCGGGGGAGCGGTCATCATATCGGCTTGCCGTTGCTGCCTCGGCGACCTACCGGGCGATCGTCTCGAGCTCGTCGAGAACCCGGTCGACCTCTTCTCGCGTGTTGTAGTGGCAGAACCCGACGCGGACGGCGCCGCCCGACTCCTCGAGGCCGAGGCGCTCCATGATCTCGAACGCGTAGTAGTTGCCGTCCCACACGTAGATGCCTCGTTCGGCGAGCGCCTTCGCGGTCTCGGCGGGGTGCTGGTCGCCCACGCGGATCGCGAACGTGGGTGTGCGCTCGCCCACCCGGCCGACCTCGGCGATCCCGAACAGGCGGACCCGTGGGATGCTCGCGAGGCCGTCGACGAAGCGCCGCGAGAGGTCCGCCTCCCACGGGGCGATCGCGCGTTCGAACGCGTGGGCGAGCGCCTCGCGCCGCGTGCCGCCCACGCCGAGGCTCGCGAGGTAGCCGACGGCGGCGACCCAGCCGGCGAAGCCCTCGTGGTTCTGGGTTCCGGTCTCGAAGGCGAAGGGGAGCGCGTCGTCGGCCGGGCGGACCTTGTACGGGCGCAGCGACGTCAGCACCTCGCGCCGGCCGAACAGGATCCCGAGATGCGGGCCGAAGATCTTGTACGGGGAGCACGCGATCAGGTCGGCGCCGATCTCGCGGACGTCGATCCGGCGATGCTGCGCGAGGTGTACCCCGTCGCACGCGACGATCGCATCCGACCGTTCGCGGACGAGCCGCGTGAGTTCGGCCGCGGGCGTGATCGTGCCGACGGCGTTCGAGGCGAGCGAGAACGCGACGACCTTCGTGCGTTCGGACAGGGCGGCCTCGAACGAGTCGGCGTCGAGCGTCACGTCGTCCTCCCGGACGTCGACCCAACGCACCGCGGCGCCAGCGTCCTCGGCCGCGAGCACCCACGGCCGGACGTTCGCGTCGTGGTCCAGCCGGGTGACCACGATCTCGTCGCCCGGCCCGAGCGTTCGAGCCACCGACCGGGAGATCGCGAACAGCAGCGTGGTGGCGTTCGGGCCGAAGACGACCTCGTCGGGGTCAGCGTTCAGGAGGTCGGCCGTGGCGAGGTGAGCGTCCGCGATCACCGCGTCGGTCTCCTGGCTCGTCGCGAAGGCCCCGTGCGCGTTCGCGTTGCTCCGGCGCAGGTACGCGGCCATCGCCTCGACGACCTCCTCGGGAACCTGCGATCCGCCCGGCGCGTCGGCGAAGACAGCCGGCCGACCCTTCGACTCGCGGAGCAGGCCGGGGAAGTGGTCGCGTGCCCGGGAGAGATCGTCAGCGCTCATCGACCCGAGCGTGGCGCACGAGACCCGCTCGCGGCAACCTCGCGGGCCTCAGACGCGTTCCCAGCCCTCGGGGAGCTCGGGGGGCGGCCAGGAAGGTTCGGGCCGCCAGGTGATCCAGTCCCGGTCGAACGGCGGCTCGCGATCGAGGATCCTGCGGACGGCGCGTTCACCGGCGTCACGCAGGCGCGGCTCCTCGTCCGCGGGGGTCACGCCGCGGCGTATCGCCTCCGCGAGCTCGTCCTCGTCCTTCCATCGCCACGACCCGTCGAACCCGACGATCGCGTCGAGCTGACGGTCGAGGGTGTCGAACCCGATCTCGGTCCGCCGGAGCGACTCCTCGAGGTTCACGTACCAGAACAGGGGCGACCAGTCGGCCCCGAAGAACAACAGGACCGCCGCGACGGTTCCCGGCCACGCGAACGACAGCACGTTCATGTCGTACCGTTGCCCCGCGAGCTCGAAGTCGGGCTGCGGGATCTTCAGGCGTCGTCCGGACCGAACGGGCGCGAACCACCTGCGCCCTCGGGGGAGGAACAGCAGGATCTGCTCGGCCACGTCGTGCACGACGGTCGCCGGGCGAGCCGCCCACACGCGTTCGTTCCACACGTCGCGGAGCGCGACGGAGGTTCCGATCTCGAAGCGCCGCTCCACCTCACCCCAGGCGGGACGCGAACGTCGCGCCCGCGGCATCGAGGAGCGCGGCGGCGTTGGCTCGGAGCATGGCCACCTCGTCGCGGAAGGCCTGCGCCTTCGCCGGGTCCTTGAGAGCGGCGGCGTTGATCTCGACGTTGTAGGTGGCCGACCAGACGGAGGCCGCCAGCGCCTGCGCCGCACAGGCCCCGTCGGATGCCGCCTGCGCGTTGCCGATCTCGGTGACCTCGTTCGCGAACTCCATCTGCGTCGCCGCGAGTTTGGCGATCTCGAGCGGGGGGCGGGCCGCGGCCTCGTACCCGCGCTGGATCGCCTGGGACCGGGCTGCCTTCTCGGCGTCGGTCTCCTTCGGCATCGTGAACGCCTCCATCACGCCGTCGAACGCGTGGGCGTCGCGATCGGCGAGCTCGAGGAAGCTCGCCCGCGCCTGCTCGGCCTCGACCAGGATCCCGCGCACCCGCTCCTGGCCCTCCTCGTAGCCGGCCCTGTCGATCGTGAGGTTGCAGACCATCGAGATCAGGGCCGACCCCATCGCCCCCTCGAGCGCCGCCACGGGCCCGCCACCCGGCGTCGCAGAGTCCGAGGCGAGCTCCTGCAGGAACCGCTCGACCGCCTGGCCCGCGATCCTCGTATCGTCCGTCACGCGTCGCTCCTCTCGCCACTCATGAGCCGTTCGACCACCTGTCGATCCGCATCGAACCCCTCGAGCCTGACACGGTCGGGATCGCCCGGTCCCAGCGCGGCCCGGGGTACCAGGCCGACGATCTCGGAGGACAGGACCTCCATCCCGCGCTCGCGGGCGAGCCGCTCGACCGCGTCGAACGCCGTCCGCAGCGACGTCACGTCGATGTCCACCAGGTTCATCGACACCGTCACGGCTCGTCGTTCCGGGACCGCGAAGCCGATCGCGCGGACCGCCGGAAGCCCGCCGCCCGACTCGCGCACCGCGCGGGCGACGTCCTTGGCGTCGTCCTCCGCGCCCGAGAGATACACGTTGAACGCCACGAGCGGCTTGCGGGCCCCGACCGCGGTCGCCCCGGCTCGCCCGAGCTCGTGCGGTCCGAAGTCGGGGAGCCGCTCGCCCCGCGCGACGGCCTCGCGCAGTCCCTCGAACTCGCCCCTGCGGACCTCGGCGAGGCTCGAGCGCTCGGGGAGCAGGGCTGCGCGATCGTAGAGGTAGACGGGGAGCTCGAGGCGCGCCGCGAGCTCCTTCGCGAAGCCCCGGGCGAGGTCCACGACCTCCTCCATCGAGATCCCCGAGAGCGGGACGAACGGGATCACGTCGGCCGCGCCCATCCGGGGATG
>DATFEU010000317.1:0-2210 GCA_035250725.1 Actinomycetota bacterium | reverse complement strand
CAGGCCGGGACGGGCACGAAGGTCCGGAACGAGGTCGGCTCGGTGCCGGGCGTTCGGCTCGCGCAGAGCGTGACCGGCCCCTACGACCTCATCGTCCGCGCGGAGGGCGCCGACATGGACGAGCTCGGCCGGGTCCTCAGCGACATCCAGACGGTGCCGGGTCTCACGCGGACGCTGACCTGCATCGTCAAGGGGATGACGCACAAGGTCTGAGCGCGCAGCGACGACGTGAGCCGAGTTGCGGCGTTGGTCCCGGTCGCGCCACTATCCGCTCGGAGCCGTGACCGAAAGGGGCGCGCGGATGGGCCACGGAGGCACCTACCTCTACTTCCGGCCGTGGTACAAGCGGTCGCCGTACTTCGAGGCGACGCAGCGAGCGGGCGTGAAGTCCTACGAGCTGTACAACCATATGTACCTGCCCGGCTACTACTCGGACTTCGAGGACGAGTACTGGCACCTCGTGAACCACGTCGCGCTCTGGGACGTGGCGGTCGAACGCTGCACCGAGATCATCGGGCCGGACGCGCACCGGTTCACGAACCTGCTCACGTGCCGCGACCTCGACCGGTGCGAGGTGAACCAGGCGAAGTACGCGATCATCACCGCCGACGACGGCGGCATCGTGAACGATCCGGTCTTGCTCCGACTCGGCGAGGATCACTACTGGCTCGCCGCCGCCGACAGCGACCTGCTGCTCTGGACCCGCGGCGTCGCGACGTTCGCGAACCTCGACGTCGAGGTGCGCGAGGCCGACTCGTGGCCCGTGCAGATCCAGGGTCCGAAGTCGAGGGACGTGATGCGCGCGCTCTTCGGCGAGGGGATCCTCGACGTGAAGTACTACCGGTGCTGGCAGGGCGAGCTCGACGGGATCCCGGTCGTGGTCTCGCGCACCGGATGGACGGCCGAGCTCGGCTACGAGATCTACCTGCGGGACCACGACGCGGGCGACGCGCTCTGGACGAAGGTGCTCGAGGCAGGCGAGCCGTTCGACATCCGGCCGACCGGGCCATCCGACATCCGGCGCATGGAGGCGGGCATCTTCAACTGGGGACCGGACATGAACCTGTCGCACAACCCATTCGAGGTGACGGGGATGGAGCGGCTCGTGGAGGAGCAGGACGGCGACTACGTCGGCAAGGCCGCGCTCGAACGGATCCGGACCGAGGGCGTGAAACGCAAGCTCGTCGGGATCGAGATCGCGGGCGAGCGGATGCCCGAAGAGCAGGAGGAGTTCTGGCCGGTGCGTTCGGGGGGGCGGGAGGTCGGCTACCTGACGAACACGGTCTGGTCGCCGCGCCTCGAGAAGCACATCGCGTACGCGTGGGTGCCCGTCGAGCTGGCCGGGGTCGGGACCTCGGTGGAGGTGGCGTGGCCGTTCGGCGAACCGGGGCAGGCTCGTGTCGCCGAGCTGCCGTTCCTCGACCCGAAGAAGGACATCCCGAAGGCCTGAGCGCCTCGCCGGCTCAGGGTGCGGCGACGACGGGCTCGGGGAGCCCGGCGATCCTCGACCCGGCGTCGAACCGCTCCCTCGTGCCGTCCGCGGCGATCACCGTGACCCCGCCGGCGCCGAGCGCGGTCCACCGGCCATCCTCGAAGACCGCCGCCGTGCGTTCGTCGGGTCCGAGGAGCACGGCCTCCATAGTCGGCGCCGCCTCGAGCGCGCTCGTGACCCAGCGGTGGCCGAACGTCTCGAAGTGAGGCAGGACGGCCACCCGCGGGACCAGGCCGAGCGCCGGCGCGTAGCGCCGGCGCTCGTCCCCCGGCATCCGCTCGCGCACGAGCGTCCATGCGCCGAGGGCCATCGCGCCGGCGGACGAACCGGCGAGCGCGGCTCCCTCCGACCAGGCGGCGACGATCGCGTCCCAGAGCGGCGTGCCGGCGAGCGTCTTGGGCACGAGCCCCGGATCGCCGCCGACGAGATAGAAGAAGCCGCCCGAGCGCGCGCGTTCCACGACGGCGGGGTCCTTCGCGTGCGAACGACGCGTCGCCGGCAGCTCCTCGACCTCCAGGCCCAGGCCTTCGAACCACCGGGTCGCGTTCGCGACGGCCAGCTCCGGACGCTGCCTGCCGGCCGCCGTCGCGAGGACGAAGGCGGGGCCGGCCGCGGCCGCGTCGACGAGGACCCGGTCCTGTGGCTCGTTGCCGGGGTTCAGCTCGTCGCCGCCGACGAGCGCGAGCGGACCGGGAGCGGGCATGGGGGCATCCTGTCA
>DATFEU010000015.1:0-9998 GCA_035250725.1 Actinomycetota bacterium | reverse complement strand
GGAGACCCCGAGGACTGCGGTGGCTTCACTGCCCGCGCGGTCCAGTTCGACGACGTTGCGCGCGCCGACCACCAGCTGATCAAGGCCGCCCTGGCGGCGTCCGGGACCCCCATCGAGCGGGTCGGTGGCACGTTCTTGAGTGATGGCCGCGTCGGGTGGGCCTTTTTCATGTCCACCCACGGCGCGCCCTTCGCGACGTCGTGGTCGCTGGAGTACGACCCCGAGGGCACGCGCTCGCCGGGGCCTGCGGGAATCGTGACGCTCACGCCGGTCGAGGGCGAGCAGGACTGGTGGTTCGCCTGCTGCGCGGACTGACGATCGAACGTCGTGCGGGGTAACGATCCGCACTGACGACTCGAACTCCAACGAGTTCATCAGGACACGTGGCTACGCCGTCAGACTGCCGGCGGCTATGCACGTTCTTGAAACGTCACCGGCGTCACGCGCCCATGCGCGGGCGCGTCTTGCTGTCGTGCACCAGCGCTCTGAGTTGGCCGACCTCGAGAAGGTGCGAAGGGCGAGTCTCAATCTGCACCAGTGGAACTCTCAGGCGCGCGGCGCCCCACGCCGCCGTCAGGGACGAAGACCGCATAGACCCGTTGAAGGACCTGTTGCCGCGGCGGCTGCGGGTGATCCTGCATCGAGTTGGCGCGAGCCTGACCCCTTCCCCGTGTACGCAGAAGGAGCGTTGTCGGCGGATCGAGAGGTCGGCCTCAGCCTCTTGCGTCGATCGAGACACCTGCGATGCTCCAGGTCGCGATGTCGACCGAGCGACGAGGGGATGCGTTGATCACGCGCCTCGTCGAACGGTGCGCGGCAGACGACCGGATCGTTGCCGCGTTCCTCGGCGGCTCTCGTGTCCGGGGAGGAGCGGACGACCACTCTGACTACGACATCTCCGTCATCGTCGTCGACGCTTCGTACGCTGAGCTGATCGCCGAGAAGGACGGGTTCGTCCGCCTCCTCGGGGAGCCCTTGTTCCTCGAGGACTTCGGGAACGAGAACGTCGCGTTCGTGATCTTCGCCGACGGGGTCGAACTCGAGCTGCTCTTCTTCCGTGAGGGCGATCTGCCTTCGATCCGTTCGGGGCCTCACCGTGTCCTCTACGACCAGGCGGAGATACTCTCCGGGCTCGAGTTCCCTCCCCCCGTTCTGGATCCCGACGAGCAGATGCGTGAGCTCCGGAACCTCCTGTTCTGGTTCTGGCACGACCTCGGTCACTTCACCGCGGCGATCGAACGCGGACAACTGTGGTGGGCGGTCGGACAGCTCGAGCAGCTCCGCCGCTACTGCGTGAGTCTGATCCGGATCGAACAGGGCGTCGAGGTGGAGGACGAGCCGTTCTGGAAGCTCGATGCCGCGATCTCGACAGACCGCCTCGACCCGCTCCGGTCGACGTTCGTCCGGGTCGACCGAGACGAGTTGCTCCGGGCGGGGCGCGAGATCCTCGCGTTCTTCCGTCGCCAGGCACCGATCGTCGCTCGAACGAAGGGCCTCTCCTACCCCTCGGAGCTCGACGCACTGGTCGGGCGACACCTCGACCACACCTGAACGACCGCGCGCCGCTCAACCGGCCTTCAGTGCGGCCAGGACGTCCGAGGCGAACAGCTCGACCGCCGTCGCCGCCGTCTCGAGATCCATCCCCGGGTAGTGCAGCCGGACGACGAGGTGCAGGTCGCGGTCCCCGAACTCGCGCGCGATCGGCAGCAGCGCGCCCAAGACCTCCTCCGGCGAGCCGGCGGGCGTCAAGAGCCTGAGGTCATCCTCAGACGGCATGACGGGATCCAGCCGGTCGAGCTCGGGCGTGTCGGCGCCGGCGTCCCACGCCTCGTAGACCCCGAGCTGCTGGGCGAGGCCGGCACGGAGCAGCGTCCAGGGGTCACCGTCCCGCCACGGCTCCCCCTCGCGCGTGACGAACACGTTCTGGAGCAGGACGATCGACAGCTCGCTGCCGTCCCGGCCCACGCTCTGCGCCGCGCGGTCGACGATGCCGAGGTTCTCGCGGAGCTCGTCCGGGCCCGTCTCGTCGGTGACGTACCCGTCGGCGAGGCGGCCGGCGCGCTCGACGGCTCGCCGCGCGTACCCGCCGAGCACGATCGGCGGTCCCTCGGCTCGCGCCGGCGGCGGCGTTACCTTCACCCGGTCGTACCGTAGCGTCCGGCCCTCGAAGGAGAACCGGCGGCCGCTCCACGCCCGACGCAGGACCTCGATCGCCTCCTCTGTCCGGAGCCCCCGGTCGTTCATCGAGAGGCCGAACATGCGGAACTCCTCCTGTCGGGAGCCGTTGCCGAGCCCGAGGATCAGGCGTCCCGCCGAGAGCTGATCGACGACGGCGGCGTCCTCGGCCAGGCGCAGCGGATCGTGGAGCGGCGTCAGCACGACGGCGGTGCCGAGCTCGATCCGTTCGGTCACCGCCGCGAACGCGGCGAGCATCGGCAACAGCGACGGGAGGTAGCCGTCGGACGAGCCGTGGTGCTCGCTCACCCACGCCGAGTCGAACCCGACGTGTTCCGCCAGCCGAACGAGCTCGAGCGTCTCGGCGTACTCCTGCGCGAACAACCGGGCCGATCCGGAGGGGAGCTGCGCCGTGAACAGGCCGATGCCGACGCGGACGCTCATCGGCGAGCACGTTACACGGCGGCCCGGCTGCGGGTGATGATGCGGATGTGCGTATCTCGCTCCCGGCGAGCTCGCCCCTGCCCGAGTCGGAGCAGCTCATCGAGGCGCTCCGTCGGGGGATCCATCGGGGGTCGCCCCGCCCCGGCGACCGACTGCCGCCCGTGCGTGCGCTCGCCGACGAGCTCGACCTGTCGCCGAACACCGTCGCCAAGGCGTACCGGACGCTCGAACGCGAGGGACTGCTCGTCACGCGGGGGCGCCACGGGACGTTCGTCGCCGAGCGGCCTCCCGAGCGCATCCCCGAGCGGGACCGACGCTTGGCTGAGGCGGCGGAGGCGTTCGCGCGGCGGGGTCGCCAGCTCGGGTTCGGACCGGAGGGGCTGCGCCGTGCCCTGGACTCGGCCCTCCGCGCGCGACGCGCCGGCGATCGCTAGTCCAGGGCGAGAAGCGCGGCCATCACCGCGAACCCCGCGACGACCGCCAGGAACTGCAGGACCGAGGAGCGCACGTCGGTCGCGCGGTGCAGCTCGGGGATCAGGTCGGCGCCCGCGATGTAGATGAAGGCGCCCGCCGAGAGCGCGAGCATCGGGCGGGTCACCCCGCCGATCGCGTCCTCGAGCAGGAGCGTGAGCACCGCCCCGGCGACCGCGGTGAGGGCCGTGGCGAGGTTGTAGACGAGCGCCCGCTTCGGCGTGAGCCCGGCGTGCACGAGCACGCCGAGATCGCCCATCTCCTGCGGGATCTCGTGGAGGACCACCGCCGCGGTGGTCGCGAGCCCCAGGGACACGTTCGCGAGGTACGCGCCCGCGATGATCGCGCCGTCCACGAAGTTGTGGATCCCGTCGCCGACCAGGTTCATGAGGGCGACGGGCCTGATGTGACCGTGCGCCGGCGCCTCGAGCCGGTGGTGCAGATGGATGAACTTCTCGAGCACGAAGAACCCGACGATCGCGAGCGCCATCACCCACGAGATCGCGACCGTGATGCCGCCGTTCTCGGCGAGCTCGGGGATGATGTGGAACAGCGCGTCGCCGAGCAGCGCCCCGACGGCGAACGCGACGAGGATCGGCACGACCCGTCGCAACAGGTTCTCTCGGACGACCAGGACGAAGATCCCGACGAAGGCGATGGCGCTGACGGCGAGGACGGACAGGATCGTCGCGGTCCAGACCGACGAGGACGCCCCGAGCACGGGGCGAGGCTACACGACGGGTTGGGGCGGAACGGGGACGAGCGACCGGTCGTGTGGGTTGTCGTTCCGAGCGGCGCCGTGTTCGTATGCGGACCGGTGGTTCCCCCCCGTATGGTCGCGCTCCCCCTCGCGCTCATCGTCTTCTTCGTGCTCGCCGTGGCGTGTTCGGGCGACGAGCCGAGAGCGCACGCTCCCCGAGCGTCGCGTTCTCCCGGCGTGCCCGCCGGGTCGGGGACGAGCGCGCCGACCACCGGCGGGTCGTCCGACGACGTCGTCGTCGACGGCGAGGGACAGACGGACCGCGGGATGAGCCGTTCCGCCCGAGCCGGGTTCCGCGACCTGGGGCCGCTCGTGGGTCTCCGCGACGGGGTCCCGAGCTACTCGGTCGCCGCGGAGGACATGAACGCGGACGGGTGGACGGACCTAGTCATCAGCCATCACGGCCAGGCGGCGACCCTGCGGCTGAGCCGCACCCGGTCGGACGTCCCGCTGGGGTTCGCGACGGCGTGGCGGTTCCACGATGACCTTCACGGACGGGTGGACCGGCACGCGTGCGCCGTCGCCGACGTGGATCTCGACGGCCTGCCGGACGTGTACTGCGCCAAGGGTGGTCAGCAGGGCACCGTGCGGAAGTGGAACGAGCTGTGGATCCGGCAGCCCGACGGAACCTTCACGGATCGGGCGGCCGAGTACGGGGTGGAGGACGTCTGGGGCCGGGGTCGCATCCCCGTCTTCCTCGACCTCAACCACGACCGGTGGCCGGACCTGTTCGTGAGCAACGACGCCGAGCGAGCGGACGGGCGGCCGACGCCGAACCGGACGTTCGTGGGCCGGCAGGGAGGGTTCCGACAGGTCCGCCTCGGCGTCACGTTGGAGATCGGGGGTCGGTGCGCCGCCGCGGACGACTACGACGGGAACGGCTGGGACGACCTGCTCGTCTGCGGGGACGAGCGGATCCACCTCTTCGGTCGCCGGGCGTCCGGGTTCCGGGACATGACCGAGCAGAGCGGGCTGCCGCCGGTCGCCGCGACCGCGGCGCGATTCGGCGACTTCGACGGGGACGGCAGGCTCGATCTCGTGTACCTGCACGCTCGCGAGCTGACGGTCGTCCTTCAGGGAGGCAGACAGCGGTTCTCGGTCGCCCGGCGGCTGTCCCTTCGGCACGGACACGGCCTCGCGGTCGGCGACCCGGACGGAGATCGCGACCTCGACATCCTCGTCGTCGAGGGGTGCGTGAACGAAAGGGACATGCCCGACTGGTTCGTGCGCGTCGAACGGGACGGGTCGTTCACGCCGGAGCGCGTCCCGCGTGTTCCGACCGGGTGCGGAGACACGGCGGAGGCATTCGACTTCGACGGTGACGGGATGGACGAGTTCGTCGTCCTGAACGGCGGCGGCGCGGGCGAGACCTCGGGGCATCGGGGGCCGGAACAGCTCCTCACGTTCGGGGACTGGCGGCCGCCCGGTTCGAAGTAACCCGTCCACCACGGGGGCGTTGGGTTGTCGTTCCGACCGGCGTCGTGTTTCGTATGCGCACCCATGGCTCCCCCCCGTGTGTTCGCGCTCGCCCTCGCGCTGACGATGCTCGCCGTGGCCTGCTCGGGCGACGAGCCGCCGCCCCGGAGGACCGGGGTTTCGGGGCAGACGGGCCCGACGGGCGCGTCGACCGATCCCGCGGCCACTGGCTCCACGGCGCCGGCCGGCGGCGAGCCGGTGGGCGTCCTCGAGGAGGTCGCGTGCTCGTTGCCGCACGAGTGGCTGCTGCGCACCTGGAGGGGCCACGACCCCGACCGCGGCGCGGAGATCCAGCTCCTGCCGACCGAGCCGAACTTCGTCGGCTCGGGTCTGCCGCACGTCGGACCGTGGGATTACGCGCAGGAGATCCCGATGTTCTGGTTCGGGCCCGGCCACGTCGCGCCGGCCGGCGTCGTCGAGCGTCCCGTGACGCTCGCGGGGATCGCGCCCACGACCGCCGAGCTGATCGGCTTCCCGTTCCGGCCGAGCGACGGCACCCCGATGGTCGAGGCGATCGCGGGCAACGAGACCCCGCCGCGCCTCGTCATCACGATGGTCTGGGACGCCGGTGGCCGCAACGTCCTCGAGCGCTGGGAGGGCGACTGGCCGTACCTCGCGTCCCTGATCCCCCAGGGGACGTGGTACGAGCGCGCGACGGTCGGGACGACCCCGACCTCCACCGCCCAGACCCACGCCACGATCGGGACGGGGTCGTTCCCCGACTCGCACGGGCTGATCGCGCACCGGCTCCGCATCGGGCAGCAGCTCACGACCCCGTGGGCCGAGGGCCCCACCTACCTGATGGATCCGACGCTCGCCGACCTCTACGACGCGGCGATGCGGAACGAGCCCGTCGTCGGCGAGCTCGGCACGGTGAGCATCCACCTCGGGATGCTCGGCCACGGCGCGATGTGGGGCGGCGGCGACGAGGACATCGCGGTGATCAGGGAGAAGGTCGACGCCGAGACGCTCGGCGCCGAGGGGTTCGAGTGGAACCTCACGCCGGTGCTCGAGCCGTACTACCGCTTCCCGGACTACATCAACGAGGTCGGCGGGTTCGAGGAGGACGTCCGACGGCTCGACCAGGCGGACGGGCGACTCGACGGGAAGTGGCGGGCGCACGACATCGAGCAGTTGCTCGGCGGGTTCGACACGCCGGCACGGATCCCGTACCAGAACCGCGTGCTGATGGAGCTCATCCGGCGCGAGGGGTTCGGGTCCGACGAGGTCCCGGACCTGCTGTTCGTGAACTACAAGATGATCGACTACATCAGCCACGTCTGGACGGAGAACAGCCCCGAGATGCAGGACGCCGTCCGCGCGCAGGACGAGGCGCTCGACGAGCTCGTCGGATTCCTGAACGAGACCGTCGGGGAGGGCGAGTGGGTCATCGCGCTCACCGCCGATCACGGCTCGCTCCCCGACCCGGAGGTGACGGGAGCCTTCAACATCTCGGCCACGCCGATCTCGAACGGCATCAACGAGACGTTCGACACCGACGGCGACCAGACGAAGATCGTCGAGCTGATCCAGCCGACCCAGATGTTCGTGAACGAGGACGAGCTGCGCGAGAACGGTCACGACCTCGAGGACGTGAGCCGGTGGATCATGGGCCTCACGAAGGCGGACACGGCCCAGCCGGGGGTCCGGGTCCCCGCCGACGAGGCGCACGACCGGGTGTTCCAGGCGGCGTTCCCCTCGGAGGTGCTCGGATCGCTCCCGTGCCTGCCCGAGGCGCGCGCGTGAGGCGGCTCGGCGCCCTGTTCGCGTTCGCGCTGCTCGCCGCCGCGTGCACCTCGGACACAGAGCCCGTCGCGCAGCCGAGCGCAACGAGCGCGGCGGGCGCCACCTCAGCCACTGGCGCCACCGGGCCGACCACCGCCGAAGCGGTCGCGCCAACCCCGGGCCTGCTCGAGCGGGCCGCGTGCTCCCTCCCGCACGAACAGCTCCTGCGGGTGTGGCGGGGCACCGATCCGGAGCGTTCGGGCCAGATCGTGTTCGTCGCCGACGAGCCGAACTTCGTCGGGACGAGCTTCCCGCACTCGGGTCCGTGGGACTACCTCCAGGACGTGCCGCTGTTCTGGTACGGACCCGGCGTCATCCCCGAGGTGGGTCGGGTGGACCGGCACGTCACGGTCGCCGACATCGCGCCGACCCAGGCGGAGCTCCTCGACTTCGACTTCGAGGCGCTCGACGGCCGCCCGCTCGCCGAGATCCCGGCCCCCGCGGGGCCGCCGCCGCTGATCGTCACGCTCGTCTGGGACGCCGGCGGCATGAACGTGCTCGAAGCCTTTCCGAACGACTGGCCGGTGCTGTCCTCCCTGATCGAGCACGGCGTGTGGTACGAGCACGCGAGCGTCGGCTCGTCGCCCTCGATCACGCCGGCGACGCACGCGACGATCGGCACCGGCGCGTTCCCGATGCGCACCGGGCAGACCGACGCCGAGTTCCGGCTCGGCGACGAGCTGGTCCGCGCCGGAGAGCTCGGCCCCGTGCTCCTGATGGAGCCGACGCTCGCCGACCTGTACGACCGCGCGATGGGCAACGAGTCGCTGGTCGGCGGGCTCGCGAGCGTGACCTGGCACCTCAACATGGCGAGCCACGGTTCGCTCTGGGGCGGCGGCGATCGGGACATCGCGGTGCTTCGCGTTCCGACCGCCGAGGACAACGAGGGCGCCGAGGGCACCACCTGGAACCTCCAGGGGCGGTACCAGCCGTTCTACGAGTTCCCCGACTACGTGAACGACCTGCCCGAGCTCACCGCCTACACGGAGGCGGTCGACCGGCTGGACGGCGCCCTCGACGGCAACTGGCGGGACAACTCGATCGAGGAGTTCGAGCAGGGGTGGGCGACCCCCGCACGGATCCCGTACCAGGCGCGGATGGTCGAGGAGGTGATCGCGCGGGAGGGTTTCGGCGACGACGAGGTGCCGGACCTCCTCTTCGTCAACTTCAAGGCGATCGATCACGTCAGCCACATCTGGAGCGCGAACAGCCCCGAGATGCAGGACACGCTCCGGGCGCAGGACGAGGACCTCGGCCGCTTCGTCGAGTTCCTCGACGAGGAGGTCGGACCCGGTCGCTGGGCCCTCGTGCTCACCGCCGACCACGGCGCCCAGTTCGATCCGGCGGTCTCGGGGGCGTACCAGGTGCCGCCGCCCGAGCTCGAGCGCGACCTGAACGAGGCGTTCCCCTCCGTCCGCGATGCCTCCGTGTTCGAGGCGGTCCGGCCGAGCCAGATCTACGTGAACGAGACGCCGATGCGCGCGAGCGGCTACTCCCTCGAGCAGATCGCGAGCTTCGTCCTGACCTACACGAAGGGCGAGGGGCACCCGGACGGCCCCGAGGCGGTGCCCGAGGCCGAACGCGACGACCCGGTGTTCGCGGCGGCGTTCCCGATCTCGATCCTCTCGGACCTCGGGTGTTTGCCCGAGGCGCGATCGTGACGTCCGGGACGCGAACGACCCCTCGGTAGACTCGACCGCCGATGCAGGAGATGCAGCACCCTCATACGAGGCGGACCTTCCTGCGCGGTGCGGCCCTCGGCGTCGGCGCGTTCCTCGCCGCGTGCACGCGGGCCGCCGGCGTCCGCCGGCCGACCTGGGAGCCGCCGATCCCGTTCGGCACGGCGCCCGATCCGGTCGACGCGACGGCGTTCGCGACCGAGACGCCGATCAAGCGCGTGCTGTACATCGTCAAGGAGAACCGGACCTTCGACCACATGTTCGGCCGCTTCCCCGGCGCGAACGGCGCCACGGTCGGCATGGACCGCGGCGAGCAGCGGGCGCTCACGCCGGCCACGCGCCACGCCCTGCCCGCCGACATCCAGCACTGCTACGACTGCGCGATCGAGGCCTGGAACGAGGGCGCGATGGACGGGTTCAACCAGAGCGAGGCGGCGGACCTCGGCGCGTACACGCAGTTCCTGCCGGAGGACAACTCCAACCACTATCGCTGGGCCGACCGGTTCGTCCTGCTCGACAACTTCTTCACGTCGGCGCACGGGCCGTCGTTCCCGAACCACCTGTTCTCGATCGCGGCCCAGTCCGCGGGTGCGTACGAGAACCCCGCCCAGGACAACGCCGATCTCCGCTATCGCCACCGCAAGACCGGCCTGTTCAAGGCGTGGGGTTGCGACTCGCTCTCCGACGCCTACGTCGGCGTGAAGGACGCCGAGGGCAACACCGGCCGAGAGTTCCCCTGCTTCGACGTCGAGACGGCCGGCGACCTGCTCGACCGCAAGCGGATCCCGTGGGCCTGCTACTCGGCGACGCCGTACCAGAACGGGTACCTGTGGAACGCGTATTCGGCGATCGCGCACATGCGGGGCGACCCGGAGCGGTGGGCGCGCCACATCTTCCCGGTCGACGACCTCATCGAGCACATCCGCGAGGACCGCCTCCCGCCAGTGACGTGGGTGACGCCGCGCTTCGAGGTCTCCGATCACCCCGAGTACAGCTTCTGCTGGGGCGAGAACTGGACCACCGCCGTCGTCAACGCCGTCATGGAGAGCCCCATGTGGAAGGAGACCGCGATCTTCCTCACGTGGGACGACTACGGCGGCTTCTACGACCACGTGCCGCCGCCGCAGGTCGACGTGTTCGGGTTCGGGATCCGGGCGCCGATGCAAGTGATCTCGCCGTACGCGAAGCACGGGCACGTGAGCCACGAG
>DATFEU010000308.1:0-4900 GCA_035250725.1 Actinomycetota bacterium | reverse complement strand
ACTCCCTCAGGTGGCGGAGCATCATCGCTCCCGACCGGATCATCGCGAGCGGGTTCGCGACGCCCTTGCCGGCGATGTCCGGTGCGCTGCCGTGGACGGGTTCGAACACGGCGTACTCCCACCCGAGGTTCGCGCCCGCGGCGAGCCCGAGCCCGCCGACGAGGCCGGCGCAGAGGTCGGACAGGATGTCGCCGTACAGGTTCGGCAGCAGCAGGACGTCGAACCGCTCCGGGTCCCGCACGAGCCGCATCGAGAGCTGGTCGATCTCCATGTCTTCGAACCAGACGTTCGGATGACGGTCGGCCTCGATCCGTCCGATCGACAGGAACAGTCCGTCGGAGAACCGCATGATGTTCGCCTTGTGGCCGAGCGTGACCCTGCGCCGTCCGTTCGATCGAACGAACTCGAACGCGAACCGAACGATCCGTTGCGCCCCCGTGATCGAGATCGGCTTCACGGAGAATGCCGAGTCGTCGCGGATCTCCTCGACGCCGAGCCGCCGGAGCTCGGCACCGAGCTCCGCGGTCTCCGGCGCGCCGAGGGGATACTCGATGCCCTGGTACACGTCCTCGGTGTTCTCGCGGATCACGACGAGGTCGACGTCGGGATGTCGGGTCGTGACCCCGGGGCCGGCGGGGCCGGGATGCGTCCGCGACGGTCGAACCGCCGCGAACAGGTCGAGCGCCTGACGCAGCTCGACGTTGACGCTGGCGAACCCGGTGCCGACGGGCGTCGTGATCGGGCCCTTGAGCGCCACGCGGGACCTCCGGATCCCCTCGAGGACGCGGTCGGGAAGGGGCGTGCCTTCGCGCTCGAGCACCGCGGCCCCAGCCTCCTCGACCACCCACTCGATCCCGACCCCGGTGGCGTCGAGCACGCGCCGCGTGGCGTCGGCGACCTCGTGACCGATGCCGTCGCCCGGGATCAGCGTCACGAGATGCGCCACGGCCGAACCCTACCGGCGTGAGCGATCGCTCAGAAGCGCTCGAACAGGATCGAGCGCTTCACGTCCTGGATCGCCTTCGTGACCTCGATGCCGCGCGGGCACGCGTCGGTGCAGTTGAACGTCGTCCGGCAACGGAAGACGCCGGTCTTGTCGGCGAGGATCTTCATCCGCTCCTCCGCGCCCTCGTCGCGCGAGTCGTAGATGAACCGGTGGGCGTTCACGATCGCTGCGGGACCCACGTACTCCTGGTCGCCCCAGAAGATCGGGCACGAGGTCGTGCAGGCGGCACACAGGATGCACTTCGTCGTGTCGTCGAACCGGTGCCGGTCCTCGGGCGACTGGAGGCGCTCGGCGTCGGGCTCCCCCGAGTCGTTGATCAGGTAGGGGAGGACCGAGCGGTAGCCCGCGAAGAACGGTTCCATGTCGACGATCAGGTCCTTCAGCACCGGGAGACCGCGGATCGGCTCGACGGTCACCTTCGGCACGATGTCGCGGACGATCACCTTGCACGCGAGCCGGTTCTTCCCGTCGATCATCATCGCGTCCGAGCCGCAGATGCCGTGCGCGCACGAGCGGCGCAGCGCCAACGTCCCGTCGTGGTACCACTTGACCTGGTGCAGCGCGTCGAGCAGCCGGTCGTCCGGGTCGGCCCGGATCTCGAACTCGTCCCACCACGACTCCTGGCCGCGGAGCTCGGGGTTGAAGCGCCGGATCTTGAGCGTCAGCGTCACCCGGTGCGTCGCGCCGGCGGCGCGACGGTCGGACTCCTCGAGGACGTCGCCGAGCCCACGTTCGGTCGTCTCCATCAGTACTTGCGCTCCATCGGGACGTAGGGTCCCAGTTTGACGGGCTTCGTCTCGAGGCGGATCGACCCGTCGTCCTCTCGGTAGGCGAGCGAGTGCTTCAGCCAATTCGCGTCGTCCCGGAGCGGATGGTCCTCGCGGTAGTGGCCCCCCCGGCTCTCGTCGCGGGCGAGCGCCGCGGCCACGAGCGCGTCCGCGCAGTCGATCAGGAAGCCGAGCTCCATGACCTCCATCAGTTCGGTGTTGAACACGGCGCCCGCGTCCTGGACGTACACGCGCTCGAGCCGTTCGTTCAGGTTGCCGAGGATCTCCTGCATCTTCCGCAGGCTCTCCTCGGTGCGGACCACGAAGGCGAGGTCCTGCATCGAGTCCTGGAGCTCGTTCCGGATGTCGGCGGCGTTCGCCCCCTCCGGGCGGTTGAGCAACCCGTCGATCGTGTCGCGGACGTCGCCCTCGGGGCGTTCGGGGAGCTCCGGCAGGTCGGCGTCGGCCGCGAACGCCGCGGCGTGCTTGCCGCCCCGCTTGCCGAACACCACGATGTCGAGCAGCGAGTTCGTCCCGAGCCGGTTCGCGCCGTGGACCGAGACGCACGCGCACTCGCCGGCCGCGTACAGCCCCGGGACCGGCGTCTCATCCTCGCCGAGCACGACCTGCGCCTCGACGTTCGTCGGGATGCCGCCCATCGCGTAGTGGGCCGTCGGCTGGATCGGCACGAGCTCGCGCGTCGGCTCGACGCCGAGGTACACGCGGGCGAACTCGGTCACGTCCGGCAGCTTCTCCTCGATCACGTCCCGGGGGAGGTGGCGGACGTCCAGCCAGACCGCGTCGCGGTTCGGTCCGGCGCCGCGCCCCTCCCTGATCTCCTGGAAGATCGCCCGGCTCACCATGTCGCGCGGCGCGAGGTCCTTCACGGTGGGCGCGTAGCGCTCCATGAAGCGCTCGTCCTCGCTGTTCAGCAGCACGCCGCCCTCGCCGCGAACCGCCTCCGACAACAGGATCCCCATCTTGTAGACGCCGGTCGGATGGAACTGGAAGAACTCCATGTCCTCGAGCGGGATCCCGCGACGGAAAAGGACGGCCGGCCCGTCACCCGTGAGGGTGTGGGCGTTCGAGGACACCTTGAACATCCGCCCGTAGCCGCCGGTCGCGTAGACGACCGCCTTCGCCCGGAACACGTGCAGCTCGCCCGTCGCGAGCTCGTACGCGACGACGCCGGCGCACGCGCCGTCGACCATCAGCTGGTCGAGCACGTAGAACTCGTTGAAGAAGCGCACGTTCCGCTTCACGCACTGCTGGTAGAGCGTCTGCAGGATCATGTGGCCGGTGCGATCGGCGGCGAAGCACGCGCGCTTCACGGGCGCCTCGCCGTGGTTGCGGGTGTGCCCGCCGAAGCGCCGCTGGTCGATCTTGCCTTCGGGCGTGCGGTTGAACGGCAGGCCCCAGTGCTCGAGCTCGTAGACGGCGTGGACCGCCTCCTCGGTCATGAGCTGGGCCGCGGGCTGGTCGACCAGGTAGTCCCCGCCCTTGATCGTGTCGAACGCGTGCCACTCCGGGGAGTCCTCCTCGACGTTGGCGAGCGCGGCGCACATGCCGCCCTGCGCGGTCCCCGTGTGCGAGCGCGTGGGGTAGAGCTTCGAGATCACCGCGGTCTTCACCCGATCCGACGCCTCGATCGCTGCACGCAGCCCCGCGCCGCCCGCGCCGACGATCACCGCGTCGTACGTGTGGAACGTCGTCATACGCTCACGCGGACCCCGGCCACTGGCTCGGATCGAACGTGAACACCACCACGGTCCCGAGCACGAACAGTACGAAGCCGATCACGTAGAAGAGCATGTTGACGGCGAGCCGGACGCTCGGCCAGCGCACGTAGTCCTGCACGATGATGCGAAGGCCGTTGATCCCGTGGATCAGCGCCAGCACGAGCAGCGCCCAGTCCCACGTCCGCCAGAACGGGCTGCCCCATCTCGCGGCCACGAACCCGAAGTCCACGCGGTCCACGCCCTCGTCGAGCACGTGCATGATCAGGACGTGACCGACGGCGAGCAGCAGCAGCAGGATGCCGCTCACCCGCATGAACAGCCACGACCACAGCTCGAAACCGCCAGCCGGCCGCTCTCGCCCGCGGTAGCCGAGCGCGCCGCGGCGCGGTCCGGAGGGCGTCGCGCGCTCGGGGGCCTCGACCGCCATCAGATGATCCCCGCGTCCTCGAGGATGCTCTGGCCCATGATCCAGGTGATCGGGATCATGCTGAGGACGAAGATCGCGGTCGAAGCCAGGGCGATCGGCTTCATGTGCCTCGAGCTCGCGGGCCAGAAGTCGAACACCATGATCTTCACGCCGTTGATCGCGTGATACAGGACCGCCGCGACGAGCCCGAGCTCGAGCACCTTGACGACCCAGTTGTGGTAGACGCCGACGACCCGGTTGTAGGCCTCGGGCCCCCAGCCGACGACGGCTGTGTCGACGACGTGGGCGAACAGGAACAGGATCACGGCGACGCCGGTGATGCGGTGCAGAAGCCAGGACCACTGTCCCGGACTGCCCTTGTACAGGGTCCCGACGTCGGACTTCCGCTTCGCCATCCGGTCCTCGAGCTACAGCCTAGACGCGGCCAGGGCGAACGCCTGCACCGGGCCGCGCGGAGTCTACGTCACGCGCAGCGCCGCGAACACGCCGTCGCGCGTCGGGACGATCGAGGAGACGAAGCGCTCGTCCTCGGCGATCAAGCGGTTGTGCTCCAGGATCGCGTCGGTCGTCTTCTCGTCCCGGCCGTGGTCGGCCTCCGGTTCGGCCACCTGGCCCGACCACAGGACGTTGTCGCAGAGGTAGAGGCCGCCGACCCGGATCCGCTCCCTGGCGGCTCGCCACGCGTTCGGGTAGCCCTCCTTGTCGATGTCGCAGTACACGACGTCGAAGTCGCCGCCGACCTTGGCGAGGTTCGTCACGGCGTCGCCGACGAGCCAGCGGACCGGCTCGGCGAGGCCGGCTCGCGAGAGGTAGCCGAGCGCCTTCGGCCGATTCGCCGGGTCGCCGTCCGTGCAATGGACCTCCCCGCCGGGACCGACCGCCCGCGCGAACCAATACGCGGAGTAGCCGAACCCCGATCCGAGCTCGAACACCCGCTTCGCGCCGACCGAACGCGCGAGCA
>DATFEU010000147.1:0-7931 GCA_035250725.1 Actinomycetota bacterium | reverse complement strand
GACGAACGGGTCTGCGACGAGCCGGGCGAACGAGAACGCGGAGATCAGCAGACCGACGGCGTCGTAGCCGACGCCGAAGCTCCGTGCGTAGTTCGGCAGGACCGGGGCCAGGATGCCGAAGCCGAGCATGACCACGAAGGTTCCGAGCATCGCCGCTCGGATCTCGGGAAGGCGAAGGATGCTCCGGATCCCGACCTTCTCCGCCTCCGCCACGGCGGTCAGTGTACGGGCCGTCGTGAGAGGTCCCCGAGGAGCGACGCGTTGCGCAGTTGCGATGCATCCGTCGCTGCACTTTCATGACGCCGTGCCCGACGCGAAGAGCGGCGCCGTCGCCGCCACGAGCCTCATCACGCCCGGCCGGGACGTCGTGCGCGGCGACGGGCCGCGGCCCGACGAGGCGCCGGAGCGGGCCGTCGCTTGGGAAGACGGCGTCGTCACCTTCGTCGGCCCGGCCGACGGGCTCACCGGCGCCGACCCCGAGTGGTTCGAGGGCTGCACGATCGCGCCGGGCTTCGTCGACTGCCACACGCACCTGCCGTTCGTCGGATGGCGCGCGGACGAGTTCGAGGCGCGCCTGGCCGGCGCGACGTACCGGGACCTCCACGGCGCGGGTGGCATCAACCGGAGCGCCCGTCTGCTCGCGGAGGCGAGCGACGACGAGGTGCTCGCGTTCTGCCGCCCGATCGTTCGGGAGATGGCCGATCACGGGACGACCGCGCTCGAACTCAAGACGGGGTACGGCCTCTCCGTCGAGGGTGAGCTCCGCCAGGCGAGGCTGGCCCGGCGGCTCGCGGACGAAGCGCCCCAGACCTGCGTCGTGACGCTGCTCGCGTGCCACGCGGTTCCGAAGGACATGGGGCGCCGCGCGTGGGTGCGCGCGGTCTGCGAGGAGCTGATCCCCGCCGTGGCCGAGGAAGGGCTCGCGGACGCGGTCGACGTCTACGTCGAGGACATCGCGTTCACGCTCGAGGACCTCACGGAGGTCGCTCGCTGCGGCTCGGAGCACGGGCTGCCGCTCCGCTGCCATGCGGACCAGCTCGGGCCGTCGGGCGCGGCCGAGGCCGCGGTCCGGTTGGGAGCTCGGAGCGCCGACCACTTGAACCACGTCTCGAGGGACGGGATCGCGGCGCTCGGCTCGGCGACCGGGACCGTGGCGGTGCTCCTGCCGACCTCGACGCTGTTCCTGCGCGCCTCGCCGCCGGATGCCCGGGGGCTGATCGACGCGGGCGCGACGGTCGCATTCGCCACGGACTGCAACCCGGGGACCTCGCCGGTCGTCTCGGTACCCGAGGTGATCGCGGTCGGGTGCTCGATGTACGGGCTCACGCCGGCCGAGGCGCTCGCGGCGGCGACGGTGAACGCGGCCGGGGCACTCGGCCTCGCCGGGACTCGGGGTACGCTTGCCGTGGGTGCGCCCGCCGATCTCCTGATCCTGGACGGCGACGCGTTCCGGCAGGTGCCGTACCGGCCGGGGCACAACCCGGTGCTGCACACGTTCGCGAACGGGGAGAGGGTGGGAGGTCGGTGAAGAGGGCGTCGGCGCTCGTGCTCGCCGCGGTGCTCCTCGGCGTCCTCGCGCCCGCGACCGCTGCGGCGCAGACCGGCCCGACGCTCACGCTGGCCGCCTCGGTCAAGTTCGGAGAGCGCGTGGTGCTGTCCGGGATGCTCACGCCCGCCGCGGGCGGCGAGACGATCGAGATCCTCGACGGCGCTTCGGCCGTCGTCGCGTCGACGACGGCGGCCCCGAACGGATCGTTCGAGGCGACGATCGAGCCCGACGGCACGGACGACTACGTGGCGGCGTTCGAGGGCGCGCTGAGCGCGCCGGTGACCGTTCGGGTGCGGGCGATCGTGTCGGTTCGGATGTCGAACGTGCGCCTGTTCGACACGGTGAGGGTCCGCGGCGAGGTCGAACCCGCGCGACCGGGACAGCGCGTCGAGGTGAAGCTCGTGGTCGGCGACCGCGTGATCGACACGAAGCGCGCGGCGATGGGCGCGGCCGGCGGGTTCACCGCTCAGTTCGAGGTCCCGAAGCCGGGACGATACCGAGCGCGGGCATCGTTCGAGGCCGAGGACCTTCGCCGCGGGACCGACACGTCCGGATCCGACGTCACGCCGCTCCCCCGGCTCTCCTCGGGCGACGGCGGCACCTTCGTGCGACTGCTCGAGTCCCGGCTGGTCGAACTCGCATACCGGCTCGCCGGGGCGAACGACGGCCGGTACGACGTCCGAACCGGGGACGCCGTCGTGGCGTTCCACAAGGTCCAGGGCATGGAGCGGTCGTTCGCCGTCTCGTCGGCGACGTGGCGGCGGCTCGCCGAACCGCGCAGGCCGCAGCCCCGGCGCACCTGGCAGGGGTTCCACGTCGAGGTCGACCAGACGCGGCAGGTGCTGTACATGGTGCGGGACGGCGAGGTCACCGACATCCTGCACGTCTCGACCGGGGCCGGCGGTGCGACCCACGACGGGACGTTCCGCGTGCATCGCAAGCTCGCCGGGTTCAGCCCGAACCGCCTGTACTACCCGAGCTACTTCGACGGGCTGCGCGCGCTGCACGGCTGGACCGAGGTGCCAACGTACCCGGCGAGTCACGGCTGCGTGCGGATCCCGTACTGGAACGCGAGGTGGA
The DNA here is from genome assembly GCA_035250725.1 of Actinomycetota bacterium. Taxonomy (GTDB): domain Bacteria; phylum Actinomycetota; class UBA4738; order UBA4738; family HRBIN12; genus DASSJM01. The sequence continues at coordinate 5,302 of DATFEU010000147.1, read as the reverse complement.
TCTACGCGCGGGTCGACCACGGCGACCGCGTCGTGGTCTACCACTAGGCGACCGCGCCGGACCATCCGCCCACGGCGCAGCGCTCTAGGTGAGTGAGCCGGCCCGTGCCTCGACGGTGGCGAGCAGCGCGCCCGTCCGAACGAGGTCCGTGACCGCCGCGATGTCCGAGCCGAGCTCGCGGTCCGCGTCGAGGAACATCACGCGCTTGCGGACCGCATCGCGCGCGGCCCCGGTCGCGGCAGCCGGTTCGAGCGTCGCTCGCAGATCGAGCGCCTGCGCGGCGACGAGTGCCTCGAGCGCGATGACGACCTCGGCGTTCGCGACGACATCGCGCGCATGGCGAGCGGCCGTCATCCCCATGCTCACGTGGTCCTCCTGCCCGGCGCTCGAGCCGATCGAGTCGACCGATGCCGGGTGCGCGAGCGTCTTGCACTCGGACACGAGCGACGCGGCCGTGTACTGGACGAGCATGAACCCGGAGTTCAGTCCGCTCTCCCCGACGAGGAAGGCGGGCAGCCCGTTGTTGCGGGTGGGATCGAGCAGCCGGTAGAGCCTCCGCTCGGCGATGCTCGCGACGGGCACGAGCGCCGCGGCGAGCGCGTCGAGCGCGACGGCGACGGGCTGTCCGTGGAAGTTCCCGCCGGAGAGCACCTCGTCGTCGTCGGCGAGCACGATCGGGTTGTCCGAGACCGCGTTCGCCTCCACCTCGAGGACGCCACGCACGAAGCGCAGCACCTCGCGCGCTGCGCCGTTCACCTGAGGCGAGCAGCGGAGCGAGTACGCGTCCTGGACGAGGTGCTCGCTCTCGCGATGCGACGCGACAATGGCACTCCCGGCGAGCAGGCGCCTGATGTTCGCGGCCGAGGCCACCACGCCCTCGTGTGGGCGGAGCGCCGTCAGCCGTTCGTCGAACACGCGATCCGAGCCGAGCGCGCCCTCGATGCTCATCGAGGCCGTGACGTCGGCGGTGCGGAGCAGCCGATCGGCTCGCGATGCCGCGAGGATCCCGATCGCGAGCATGCCCTGCGTTCCGTTGACGAGCGCGAGCCCCTCCTTGGCCTTCAGCTCCAGCGGCTCGAGTCCCGCCGAACGCAGCACGTCGGCGGCGGGTCTCGGTTCGCCGTCGACCAGCAGCTCGCCCCCGCCGAGGAGGGGAAGGGCAAGGTTCGCGAGCGGCGACAGGTCGCCGGACGCGCCGAGCGAGCCCTGCTGTGGGACCACCGGCACGAGGTCGCGGTTCAGCATCTCGACCATCCGCTCGACGATCACCTCGCGCACGCCCGAGTGCCCGAGCGCGAGCACGTGCGCCCGCAGGAGCAGCATCGCCCGAGCTTCCTGACGCGAGAGCGGCGGGCCGACCGCGGTCGCATGCGATCGCACGATCCGATGCTGGAGCGCGTCGGCCAGGTCGGGGTCGATCCGGATGTTCGCGAGCGACCCGAAGCCCGTGGTGACGCCGTAGACCGTGGCGTTCGAGGCGACGGCGCGGCGAACCACGTCGCGGGCCGCCGCGATCCGCTGCCTCGCGCTCGACGGGAGCTCGACCTCGGCGCCTCCCGCCACCGCGACGACATCGTCGAGCGTGAGCGGCTCCCCTACTCGGACCGGCACGGCGCAAGGCTACGGAGGGCGTCTCCGCCCGGCAAACCACCCCTGAGGTCTACGCTGGGTGCGCATGTCGAACCCGTGGGAGCATCTCGACCCGGAGCCGAGACCCGAACGCGAACCGAGCCACGACGCCGATCGGAGCGCGGCACCCGACCCACACGCGCAGGGCGGCCCGGAGAGGTCTCCTCGACCCCGCGCGGCCGGGCCGACGGAACGGCGAGGCGAGCCGGGCGCGACGAGAGCCTTCGTCCGAGGCGCGACGAAGCGCTGTCCGCGCTGCGGCTCGGGCGGTGTGTTCAAGAGTTGGTTCACGATCCGGGAGCGATGCCCGAGGTGCGGCCTGCGCCTCCAACGCGAGGAGGGCGGGTTCCTCGGCGCGATGACGCTCAACTACGTGGCGACGGCCATCGCATGGGTAGCGCTGCTGGCGATCTGGCTGATCGTCGACCTCCCCGACCTCCACGTCGCCGCGCTCACGATCGCGTCGATCGCCGTCGCCGTGATCGTCCCGCTCGTGTTCTGGCCGTTCTCGAAGACGATCTGGTCGGCCGTCGACTACCTGATCTACCGGACGAGCCCGGACTACGGTTCACGGGAGGCCGCCGACCGGGCGAGCGGCAACGGCGGCCGACGATGACCTACTCGCGCCAGGGGAGCCGAACGCCTCGGTCGGCCGCCACGGCCAACGCTTCGTCGTAGCCGGCGTCCGCATGGCGGACGACGCCCGTCCCGGGGTCGGTCGTCAGGACACGTTCGAGGCGCGCCGCGGCGTTCTCGGTTCCGTCGGCGACGACCACCATGCCTGCGTGGATCGAGTACCCGATGCCGACGCCGCCGCCGTGGTGCACGCTTACCCAATGCGCGCCTGCCGCGGTGTTCACGAGCGCGTTCAGGATCGGCCAGTCGGCGATCGCGTCCGAGCCGTCCTTCATCGCCTCGGTCTCCCGGTAGGGGGACGCGACGCTCCCGCTGTCGAGGTGGTCGCGCCCGATCACGATCGGCGCCGAGAGCTCGCCGCTCGCCACCATCTCGTTGAACCGGAGCCCGGCCTTCGCGCGCTCGCCGTATCCGAGCCAGCAGATCCGCGCGGGAAGCCCCTGGTACGCGACGCGGTCCGCGGCGAGTTCGATCCATCGCTGGAGCCGCTCGTTCTCGGGGAAGAGCTCGGCGACCGCCCGGTCGGTCCTCGCGATGTCCTCGACGTCGCCGGAGAGCGCTGCCCAGCGGAACGGGCCCTTGCCCTCGCAGAACATCGGACGGACGAACGCCGGGACGAAACCCGGGTACGCGTACGCGCGGTCGTGCGCGAGCCCCCCCTCCTCGGCGCCGGCGCGCAGGTTGTTGCCGTAGTCGAACACGACCGCGCCGCCCTCGAGGAACGCTGCCATCGCGTCCACGTGCTTGGCCATCGAGTCGAACACGCGACGCTGGTAGCCCTCCGGGTCCTCCACCCGGAGCCTCGTGGCCTCGTCGAGCGACAGCCCCGCCGGCACGTAGCCGCCGAGCGGGTCGTGCGCGCTCGTCTGGTCGGTCACGAGGTCGGGAGCGAAGCCGCGAGCGAGCAACTCGGGCAAGACCTCCGCGCAGTTGCCGACGAGGCCGACGGACACGGCCTCTCTGGCGCCGCGCGCTTCGTCCACCCACCGGAGCGCCTCGTCGAGGTCGTCGGTCTCCCGATCCAGGTACCGCGTCTTGATGCGGCGTTCGATCCGGGCGGGGTCGACCTCGACGCACAGCGCGACCCCGTCGTTCATCGTCACCGCGAGTGGCTGGGCGCCGCCCATCCCGCCGAGCCCGCCGGTCAGGGTCACGGTCCCGGCCAGCGAACCGCCGAACCGCTGCGACGCCGCCTCGGCGAACGTCTCGTACGTGCCCTGCAGGATCCCCTGGGTCCCGATGTAGATCCACGACCCGGCGGTCATCTGCCCGTACATCGTGAGCCCGGCGTGCTCGAGGTCTCGGAACGTGTCCCAGTCCGCCCACTTCGGCACGAGCATCGAGTTCGAGATCAGGACCCTGGGCGCCATGTCGTGCGTCCGGAACACGCCGACCGGCTTGCCCGACTGCACGAGCAGCGTCTCGTCGTCGGCGAGGCCGCGGAGCGTCCGCACGATCGCGTCGAAAGCCTCCCACGACCTCGCGGCGCGGCCGGTCCCGCCGTAGACGACGAGGTCCTGCGGGCGTTCGGCCACGTCCGGATCCAGATTGTTCATCAGCATCCGGAGCGCCGCCTCCTGTGGCCAGGAACGGCAGGAGAGCGTCGTGCCTCGGGGAGCCCGGACCTCGCGCGCGCTCACGCTCGCGATGATAGTGCCGGCCGGGATCGGGAAACGCCGCGTCAGGCGGGCCGCGTCGTCGTCGCCGGCCGCGCCAGGACGTCGCGGATCCGCTCGAGCAGCGCCGGCGGGTCGAACGGCTTCACCGGGTAATCGTCCGCCCCGACCGCGAACCCCTCGAGCCGGTCGGCCGACAGGCCGCGGGCGCTCAGCAGGATCACCTTCGTGGCCGCGGTGCGTTCGTCGAGCCGGAGCCGGCGCGTGAGCTCGAACCCGTCCACCGTCGGCATCATCACGTCGGCGAGCACGAGCTCGGGGCATCGCTCGAGGGCCAACTCGAGCGCGACCGCTCCGTTGCTCGCCGTTCGGACCTCGTAGCCCGCCGCCGACAGCTCGATCTCGAGCAGCCGAGCGATGAACGCGTCGTCGTCGACCACGATCAGCGACGTGGCCGACCCGTCCGCGGACCCGAGCGGCGCTTCCTGGGTACTCACATGAAGGGAATCGGCAGGTTCGAGCCGGCGATGAAGTTGCTGCTTCGGGCGACCGGAGAACGGTCGCGACCGTTCGTGGGAGGATGTGCCGGCCAGGCAGATCGTCGGGGAGGCGCGCGCGGTGGAAGTGCTCGACACGTTCCTGGACGCGGTGGGCGACACGCCTCTCGTCCGCTTACGCAGCGTTTCCCGAGGCGTGCAGCCGACGATCCTCGCGAAGCTCGAGATGCTGAATCCCGGCGGCAGCGTGAAGGACCGCATCGGGCTCCGGATGATCGAAGCGGCCGAGCGCGAGGGTCGCCTGCAGCCCGGCGGGACGATCGTCGAACCGACCTCGGGCAACACCGGGCACGGGCTCGCGATCGCGGCCGCGGTGCGCGGCTACCGCTGCATCTTCGTGATGCCGGACAAGATGAGCCAGGAGAAGATCTCGCTCCTGCGCGCCTACGGCGCCGAGGTCGTGATCTGCCCGACCGCCGTCCCCCCGGAATCCCCCGAGTCCTACTACCGCGTGGCCGACCGCCTCACCGAGGAGATACCGGGCGCGTTCCAGCCGAACCAGTACATGAACCAGGAGAACCCCGAGGCCCACTACGCGACCACCGGGCCCGAGATCTGGCGGCAGACCGACGGCGAGATCGACGTGTTCGTCTCGGGCGTCGGGACCGGCGGAACGATCACCGGCGCGGCGCGGTTCCTGAAGGAGCAGAACCCCGACGTCCTCGTCGTCGGCGCCGACCCCGAGGGGTCGATCTGCTCCGGCGACGTGCATCCGTACCTCACGGAGGGGATCGGCGAGGATTTCTGGCCCACGACGTTCGACCCGGGGCTCGTCGACCGGTACGTGCGCGTGACCGACCGTGACGCGTTCCGTATGGCCAGGCGCGTCACCCGCGAGGAGGGCATCCTCGTCGGCGCGTCGTC
>DATFEU010000285.1:0-5034 GCA_035250725.1 Actinomycetota bacterium | reverse complement strand
CCAACCCGATGCTCGGGCTCCGCGGCGTCCGCCTGGGCATCGTGAAGCCCGGCCTGTACGCGATGCAGGTCCGCGCGATCTGCGAGGCGGCCGCCTCCGTGAAGAGAGAGGGCGGCGACCCCAGGGTCGAGATCATGATCCCGCTCGTCGCGACGAAGCCCGAGCTGGAGCAGATGCGTGCCGAGCTCGAACCCGTTGCTGCAGAGGTTCTCGAGCGAGAGGGCGTCGAGCTCGATCACCTCGAATGGGGAACGATGATCGAGCTCCCGCGCGCGAGCGTCACCGCCGGCGAGATCGCCGGGTCCGCCGACTTCTTCTCGTTCGGCACGAACGACCTCACGCAGACGGCGTTCGGGTTCTCCCGCGACGACATCGGGAAGTTCGTCGGGATGTACGAGGAGCGCAAGCTGGTCCCGGCGAATCCGTTCGTGACGATCGATCGTCCCGGGGTCGGCAGGCTGATGCGGATCGCGGTCGAGGAGGGGCGCGAGGCCAACGCGGAGCTCCACGTCGGGATCTGCGGCGAGCACGGGGGTGACCCGGGCTCGGTGGTGTTCTGCCACGAGCTGGGTCTCGACTACGTGAGCTGCTCGCCGTTCCGGATCGAGACCGCGAGGCTCGCCGCGGGGCAGGCGGCCGTGGGCGCCGCCGAGTCGGCGTCGAAGTAGTCCCAGAATCGCCCGGTCGCGGCCCAGGATCCCCCGGCCTGGGGATGCACGTCCGAACACGTGTTCGCTATGCTTCTGCGCGCTTCCTCCCCGGCGAGCCTCCCCCGAGGACGAGGGAGGTGGCTCGTGGGGAAGGGATCGCGCGCCGGAAGAGGCGGTTGGCACCCGGTGGTCCTCGCCGCGATCGGTTTCGTGATCGGCGTCCCGCTCGTCGTGGCGTTCCACTGGGGGCAGCAGGGGTGGCGGGACCGCCATGAGAACTATCCGTCACGGCCCCAGGGGTACACGCAGATCGTCAACCGGTTCGGGCAGCCCTGCAGCGCGAACGCCCGAGCGATCTCGATGTCGTGGAGGGCCGCCGACACCGGCACCACGTACCGGTTCCCGTTCCACCTGAAGCTCGGTGGTCGCCCGACGGAGATGGTGCCGAACAAGGGTGGCCGATCGACGAACCTCGACAACGACGTCTACGGACACATCCAGCAGCAGCACCTTCAGCCGTACGTCAAGCACGGGATCTACGGGTACGCATGCCGGTCGATACGGGGCGGGAACCAGTGGAGCACGCACGCGTTCGGGATCGCGATCGACGTCTCGTCGGCCGAGGAGTACATGGGCAAGTGCTCCTCCACGGTGAACCGTTACCACGCCCCGATCTGGCAGAACCACGGGTGGTACTGGGGGCTCGCGTTCTGCGACCCCATGCACTTCCAGTACGCGACCGGCTACTGAGGACCGAAGGAGGATGGATCGATGAAACGCACCATCGCGATCGTGGCAGGCCTCGGCGCAGGTGTGCTGGCCTCGCTCGGGGTCATGGCCGTCGCGGCCCGGACGGCGCCGGAGCCGGAGCCGTTCGGGCCTCCGATCGGTCCGGAGATCCAGCGGGACACCGGAGCCGGGGAGCTGCTGCTGGTCGTGGTCGGGGGCGTGTACCCGTCGCTGAGGGACGCGGAGACCGCGAACGCGGCGATGTCGTTCGGCGACCTCCAGGGGTACTACGTCGTCCCGGTCGGACAGTTCCAGGGGTTCCGTCAGCAGGCCGGCGAGCCCGGCGATTTCGCGCTCGTCAGCGTGTTCCGGACGGACGAGGGCGCGCGGGAGTTCGTCGAGCTCGCGGCGTCCTTCGGCCACCCGGCGACGATCCTGCCCGAGCGAGTGAGGAGCCTCGGCGGCCTCTACGCGGGTCTCGGCCAGGAGGCCGGCGCCGATGGGTCTGGACCGCTACTCGGACCGACAGGGGACTCGTTGCCGTGACCCGGAGCGCGGCGCTGTTCGTCGCGGGGATCATCGGCCTCGTCGCCTGCGCCCGCGGGGACTCGAGCGGCTGGCCTCCGGCGGGGGAGCCGATCGCCTGCGCGCCCATGTTCGAGGCCCCGACCGGGTTCGAGGCGCTCGGATCCTTCGAGGAGGAGTACCCGGACCACGTGGGTGTTCGCCTCGGGTACCGAGACCAGGAAGGCCGGGAGCTCCACGCGTTCGCCGGCATCCCCGGCGAGTTCGGCGAGGGATTGCCCGACTCGGGCGACGTCGCGCTCACCCACGGTCGGACCGGGGACCTGTTCGGTCACGGGAACGTGTGGGTCCTGGTGTGGGACGAGGGGGGCCCCTGCGATCCGCGGGCCGTGCTGGCCAACGGCTTCGACCGCCGGTCGTTCCTGGCGTGCCTCGAACGGTCGGGGATCGTCGCCCCCGAGTGAGGTCGTCGCTCCCGACGGGACCCATACGCGCCTGTCGTTCGGGGCGGTCGGATCCGCGTCGGAGGGGGTGTGGATCCGTATCGCCTGAGCATGACCATGTTGGCTCCGGGGCGGGCGGCCGTTGCTAGCATCGTTCCGGTGCACGCCATCCGTCGCCATCCCGTCATCGTCGCGATCGCCGCAGTCGTCCTGGTGATGGCGATCGGTCCACTGGTGACCGGGGTCGCCGTGTGGCGGGCTGCTCACACGGACGATGCGAGCACGGTCGAGCACGCCGACGTGATCCTGGTGCTCGGGGCCGCCCAGTACGACGGACGCCCCTCGCCGGTCTTCGAGGGCCGCCTCCGACACGCGTCCCTGCTCTACGAGGATGGGAGGGCGGGCACGATCGTCGTGCTCGGCGGCTCGGCGCTCGGAGACCGTTGGTCGGAGGCCGAGGCCGGCAGGAACTGGCTGCTCGCCGAGGGCGTTCCCTCCGAGGCCCTCGTCGCCTCGCCCGTGGGGGCCACGACCTACGAGTCGTTGGAGGCGGCGGCGGGATGGATGCGGGACCACGAGCTGACCACCGCGTTCCTCGTCTCGGATCCGTGGCACAACCTGCGGGTGAAGCGGATGGCGTCGGATCTCGGGATCGAGGGATATACCTCCGCGACCTGGCAGTCCGCCGCGCGGACGGAGGGCACCCGACTCGACGGCTACCTGCGCGAGACCTTCGCGTACCTGCACTACCGGATCTTCGGCGGCTGAGCCGACCGCGGAGCCGGCTCAGGTGACCGTGAGCTCGGCCTCCATGTCGAAGGAGGTGTGGAGCCGACAGATCACGGTGTACGTACCGGGCTCGATATCGATGACGGCCGAGTCGGAGGTGAGCGGCTCGAGCGAGACGTCGATCTCCGTCCCCCTCACGGTGAACGTGTGCGGCGTGTTCGCGTTCGCGTTCTGCAGGTCGATCGTGGCGCCGCTCTCGACCTCGATCCGCGCCGGGTCGAACAGGTAGTTGTTGAGCGCGACGGACAGCGAGGCCCCGCCGGCGCCGGCCTCCCCGGCGTCACCCGTCGCGCCTGTCGGCGCCGTCGGTCCGGTCTCGGTGCCGAGACCTCCGCCTCCGTAATAGCCACCACCCTGCTTGCTTCCTGCCGCGGCCCCGGCTCCGCCCGAGTCCTCCCCGCCCCCTGACCCGCCGCAGGCGGCGGCGAGCAGCAAGATCGCCGCGAGCGCGACGAGCCGCCGGATCGTGGTGCTCCTCATCCGAGCCTCCCTCCGGATCCGTTTCAGGCGATACGGCACGGGGCCCCGGGCGGTTCGGTCCGCGCTGCGAACGGGCGGGCTGGTCCGACCCGGCCGGTAGTATCGCCGCGTGCCTAGCCCACGGGAGCGGACCGAGGAGATTGAGCGCCAGATGCTGTCGCCGCCCGCAACCCTGGCGGCGACGAGCAAGGGTCGCGAGCGCTCCGAGGACCAGGACGCGCTGCGGACGTGCTTCCAGCGTGACCGGGACCGGATCGTCCACTCGAAGGCGTTCCGCCGTCTGAAGCACAAGACCCAGGTCTTCCTCGCCCCCGAGGGCGACCACTACCGGGTCCGACTCACCCACACGCTGGAGGTGAGCCAGATCGCCCGAACGGCCGCCCGGGCGCTTCGGCTGAACGAGGACCTGACCGAGGCGATCGCGCTCGGGCACGACCTGGGGCATACCCCCTTCGGCCACCTCGGCGAGCAGGCGCTCACGCCGTTCCTGGACCGGCCGTTCCGGCACAACGAACAATCGCTCCGCATCGTCGATCACCTGGAGCGCGACGGCACGGGGCTGAACCTTTCCTGGGAGGTCCGCGACGGCATCGTCAACCACACCTGGTCGATGCCGCAGCCCTCGACGCCGGAGGCCCAGCTCGTCCGCTACGGCGACCGGATCGCGTACATCAACCACGACGTGGACGACGCGGTGCGGGCCGGCGTGCTCGCCGCCTCGGACCTTCCCCAGGAGTCGATCCGGGTCCTCGGGACCACGCACTCGGCCAGGATCGACGCGCTCGTAACGGACCTCGTGGCGCGCAGTGCCGAGGGTCCCGAGGTGGCCCTGTCGGAAGAGGTGCACCAGGCGCTCGACGGGCTGCGCGAGTTCCTGTTCGACCGGGTGTACCTGCGCGACGAGGCTCGAGCCGAGCAGGCGAAGGCGATCGCCCTCGTGCGGGCCCTGTTCTCCCACTACCTCGACCACCCCGACGAGGTCCCCGAGGAGTACCATCGGGCTCCGGGCGACCTGCCGACCCGCGTTGCCGACTACATCGCGGGGATGACGGACCGGTTCGCCCTACGGGCGTACGAACAGCTCTTCCTTCCCCGAGGGTGGTTGGTCTAGCCCGGGCGGGGGATCGGGGGCCGACGAAGCGAGCGCGGATGGCGCGAGGGTTTGCCCCCGGAGGCAAGGGAGGGGTTCAGCGTGGCCGGACGGATCAGGGACGAGGACCTCGCGGCGGTCCGCGAGCGCACCGACATGGTCAAGCTCGTCTCGGCATACGTCTCCGTGAAGAAGGCGGGCAACGACAGCTTCGTCGGGCTCTGCCCGTTCCACACCGAGAAGACCCCGTCGATGTCCGTGTCGCCGAGCAAGGGGATGTACCACTGTTTCGGCTGCGGCGCGGGGGGCGACGCCATCCGGTTCCTCC
>DATFEU010000283.1:0-2599 GCA_035250725.1 Actinomycetota bacterium | reverse complement strand
CGGACGAAGTCGAACGCGTACCGCTGGCCGAGCATGTCCGTGCCGTGGCTCGGGATCCGGTGGGCCGGGGTGGTCGCGGCCGCCCACTCGCCGCGGAGCGGGAACCCAACCACGACCGGGTCATCGAGCTCGCCCATCGCGCGCGATGGTAGCGAGCCTCCGGGGCCGGTCCCGGGCCGGCCGGACTGCGCCTCGCGATCTGCTCGCTAGGCGTTCCCCTTCTTGTGCCAGATGTGGGTCGTCCACTCGAGGCCGCTCGTGCCCGCCTCCTCGTTGAACTGGTCGCCGTACTTCTCCGAGGCGGCGTGCATCTGGTCGTGGCTCTCCCACTCCGAGATCGTCGAGACGAGCCCCGGGTCGTTCTCGTCCTCGTAGACGCCGCCCCGCTTGCCGCCCATCTCCTCCATCATCGGCGCGAACTTCTCCGACGTCGCGACGAACCGGTCGACGTCCGAGACCTTCACGATGTACTGCACCATCACCGACATCGCTTCTCCTCCCTCGACGTAGCGACGATGGAGTCCATCACCGCGGGCGGCGAGTTGCAAACCGGACCGGTCGCCGTCGGCGGGCTTCGATCAGGCGGCCGCGCGCGCGATCACGATGTGGCCCCGCATCGGTACGTCGAGCGCGCCGTCGTCGGTGGCGAACCCGCGCAGCGCGACGGAGGCATCGTCGACGATCGCCCGCACCACATCCTCGCTCAGCAGCGCGCCGAGCGGTGTGCCCTGCACCTCGATCGCGACGAGCTCGTCGACGGACGCGAACCGCATCGTGGTCGACCCGGTGCGGATCTCGTCGACCGCGAGACCGGCGGACCGGAGCATGGCCTCGAGCTTCGAGCGGTCGCCGTGCACGAAGTAGACGTTCACCAGGCTCACGGCGTCCGGCCCAGCGTGGCGCTCGACCACCTCGTTGAACGGGTCATAGGCTGGCTGGTCGGCACGGCGGTCCCACACCTGGATGCCGACCGTCCCCGAGGCCGTGACGACGCGAGCCAGCTCGCGGAGCGCGCCCTCAGGATCGGGGAAGAACATCAGTCCGGCCTGACACGTCACGACATCGAACGCCTCGTCCGGGAAGGGAAGCCGGCTCGCGTCGCCCTGGCGATAGTCGACGTCGTTTCGCAGCCGACGTGCGACCGTCAGCATCGCCTCGTTGAGGTCGAGCCCGATGACGGCGCCGCTGTCGCCGACACGATCGGCCGCGAGTCTCGCAACCGCGCCGGTCCCGCACGCCACGTCGAGCACGCGCGCGCCCGCCGGGAGGTTCAGGGCGTCGACCAGACGTTCGGCCCACGGCGTGAAGAGCGCGGGGACGAATCGGGCCTCGTACGCCTCGGCCGCTTCGAGCGGGAGCTGGAACGTCTCGGTGGTCTCCGCCACGGGGCCTCCTCCCGGTCGCCTGGAGACAGCACGTCCGTGCTATGTACGGTCCCCCGGATAGTACGAACGGCCGTGCTATCTTGTCAAGATGCCCTCGCCGACCCGCACCCGACGCTCCGATGGCGAGCGGACCCACGAGGCGATCCTCGATGCCGCCGCCCGGCTCGCGTCGGTCGAGGGCGTTCGCGGCCTCTCGATCGGCCGGCTCGCGGAGGCGACCGGGGTGAGCAAGAGCGGGCTGTTCGCCCACTTCGGCTCGAAGGAGCGGCTCCAGCTCGAGACGATCGAGGCGGCGACGGCGATCTTCGCCCGCGAGGTGATGGACCCGGCGTACGCGGCCCCGGCGGGCCGTCCCCGGCTCGACGCGCTCTTCGCGTCCTTCTTCTCGTACGTGGAACGGCGCGTCTTCCCGGGTGGCTGCTTCTTCGCCGGCCTGCTCGCGGACGAGGACGCACGCTCAGGTCCGGTGCACGACGCTGCGGAGCAGATCGAGCGCGCATGGGTGGACGGCTTCGTCGGGATGGTCCGCGAGGCGCAGGAGCTCCGCCATCTCGGTCCCGACGTGGGCGCCGAGCAGCTCGCGTTCGAGCTCTACGCCTACCTCGAACTCACCAACTACCACTTCGTCCTGTTCGGCGACCCCGTGATCCTGGAGCGCGGGCGGGTCGCGGTGGCCGACCGACTGGCGCGCGCGTCGACCTAGGCGAACTCGAGGCCCGGCGAGCCGAACGGCGGGGGGATAGAGTCGCCCCACCGCGTTCATGACCGCCTCCCCCGCTCTTCCGCGCAGCAACCTCCCAACCCGGCTGACGACCTTCATCGGGCGGGAGTCCGAGATCGCCGAGATCACCTCGCTCCTCGAGCGCGAACGACTGATCACGCTCGTCGGCGCCGGCGGGTGCGGGAAGACGCGCCTCGCGCAGGTGGTCGCGCGCGATCGCTCGCAAGCGGTCCTCTGGGTCGACCTATCCACGCTCGCCGAGGACGAGCTCGTCGTCGGCGCGATCGCGTCCACGCTCCGGCTGAAGGAGGTCCCCGGCAGGTCGCAGCTCGAGATCGTGCAGGATGCGGTAGACGGCGAGTCCGCGCTCCTCCTCCTCGACAACTGCGAGCACCTGATCGCCACTTGCGCCCGGGTCGTCGACGAGCTCGTCGGTTCGTGTCCGAACCTCACGATCCTCGCGACGAGCCGCGAGCCGCTGGGCGTCGAAGGG
>DATFEU010000281.1:0-2455 GCA_035250725.1 Actinomycetota bacterium | reverse complement strand
GACGCTCCTGGAGAACTCGATCGGCGCGGGCGTCATCGTGCCGGGCGAGACCCTCGTCATCATCGGCGGAGTCTACGCCGGGCTCGGGGACCTCTGGGTGCCCGGCGTCGCTGCCGTCGCGGTCATCGGGGCGGTCATCGGAGACAACATCGGGTACTGGATCGGCCGTCGGTTCGGCCGCGGGTTCCTCGAACGTCACGGCCGCAAGGTCCTCGTCACCCCCGAGCGCATCGAGGCCGCCGAACGCTTCTACGCCAAGCACGGAGGGAAGACCGTCTTCTTCGGGCGGTTCATCCCGGTCGTCCGAAGCGTCGGGTTCATCGTGGCCGGTGTGTCGCACATGCCCTGGAAGCGGTTCCTGGTCTACGACATCGCCGGCGCGGTCCTGTGGGGGGTCGGACACACGATGATCGGCTACGCGCTGGGCGAGAGCTACGAGCGCCTGGAGCGATACGCCACTCCGTTCGGGCTCGGCCTGCTCGTCCTCCTCCTTCTCGTGTTCGGGGGCTCAAAGTTCCTCGCCGCGCGCCGAAGGGTAAGGGAGGAGTTCCAGGAGATCGAGGCCGAGGTCGGGCACGAGCGTGAGGCGGGCCCGGCGCTCGAGCACGAGGAGGATTAGGCGGTGGACGTCAACGGGTTGCTCCGGCACATGGTCGAGGCCGGCGCCAGCGACCTCCACCTCAAGGCGGGCAACGTTCCGTTCGTCCGGGTGGACGGCGAGCTCCAGCCGACCGGGTTCCCGGCGCTCACGCCCGAGGACACCGCCGCGGCCGCCGTGGCGCTCATGCCCGAGCACAAGCGCCACGAGTTCGAGGAGACGAGCGAGGCCGACCTCGGCTACACGATGCCCGCCGTCGGACGGTTCCGCATCAACGTGTTCCGGCAGCGGGGCGTGGTGGGGCTCGCGATCCGGCGTGTGCGCTCGGAGGTGCCCACGGTCGCCGAGCTGCTCCTTCCGCCGGTGATCGCGGAGCTCGCGGATTCCTCCCGGGGGCTCGTCCTGGTGACCGGGCCGACCGGGACGGGGAAGACGACGACGATCGCCTCGATGATCGGTCACATCAACCGGACGCGCCGGACACACATCGTCACGATCGAGGATCCGATCGAAGTCGTGCACGACGACGACCGGGCGATCATCCAGCAGCGCGAGGTCGGCCTCGACACCGGGTCGTACGCGGCCGCCCTCCGTCACGTCGTCCGGCAGGACCCGGATGTGATCTTCGTGGGTGAGATCCGCGACCCGGAGTCGGCGCTCTCCGCGATCCAGGCGGCCGAGACCGGCCACCTCGTGATCACGACGATGCACACGATCGACGCGACCGAGACGATCAACCGGCTGCTCGACCTGTTCCCCTCCGAGCATCAGCGGGAGGTGCGCACGTCGTTCGCCGGAGCGCTCCGCGGGATCGTGTCGCAACGTCTCGTGCCCCGGGCCGACGAGATGGGCCGTGTGCCGGCGGTCGAGGTCCTGGTGGCGACCGGCCGCGTCTACGACCGCATCCTCGACCCGGAGGCGACGATCGAGATCCGCGACATCATCGGGGAGGGCGGGTACTACGGGATGCAGACGTTCGACCAGGCGCTCGTGAAGCTCGTTCACGACGGGCTGGTGTCCGAGGAGGAGGCGAAGCTGGCCTCCACGAACCCGCACGACTTCGTCCTCGCCCTCCGCGGGTCGCTCAGGCGCGGCGCGGTCGGCCTCGCGGGCTCGGCCTAGTCCGGCTCGCCCGCCGCGCGGCGTGCCGCCCGCTCCATCGGATGGCGCCGGTATCCGTAGGGCACCGCCAGCACCAGGTACACCGGGATGAAGAACGGCCCCCATCGCGCGTACTGGTGGATGTGATAGCGCTCGTGGGCGAGGAGGGTCCCCTCCACCGGTACGGCCGCCACGATCACGAACCCGACGGTCATCGCGGTACGACCCATGGCGCGTAGGAGCCTGGTCAACCCCCGCGGCGACCGGTCGAAGACGAAGGCCCCGCCGTGCGCCCGGGGGAGCTGGAACGTGAACGCCCCGAGGACGAGCCCGAGCACCGTGTTCGGCACGGTCCAGACGAAGCCCAGGAGCTCGAGCGGCCGCACGGCGCGACGCTACCGCAGTCCGCCGAGGTCGCAGGGGTATCCTGACCGCGTCATGGCCGGCCGGTCGCGCCGTGAGGGCGGCGCGCTCCTCGAGGTCCCCCCCGTCGCCACCGAGCTCGGCGAACGCTTCCGCCTGGCCGGTCACGAGCTCTACCTCGTGGGCGGGGTGGTTCGGGACCTGCTCATGGGGCGCGAGCACGGAGATCTCGACTTCGCGACCGATGCCGTTCCGCACGAGACCACCAAGGTGCTCCGCGGCTGGGCCGAGCGCCAGTACCTCGTCGGCGTGAAGTTCGGGACGGTCGGCGCCCGTCGCGACGACGTCGTGCTCGAGATCACCACGTTCCGCGAGGAGGTGTACGCGGAGGAG
>DATFEU010000280.1:0-3644 GCA_035250725.1 Actinomycetota bacterium | reverse complement strand
CTGCCTCGAGGAACGTGACCTCCTCGAACGCTGCGAACCCTTCGAGCGAGGCAACCGTCGCGTCGCCGATCCCCCGCCGAGGCGTGTTGATCACCCGCCGGGCGCTCACCACGTCCTGCGGGTTCAGCAGCAGCCGGAGGTACGTGAGGACGTCCTTCACCTCCTTGCGCTGGTAGAAGCGGACGCCGCCGACCACCCGGTACGGGATCCCCGCCCGCATGAAGATGTCCTCGAGCACGCGGCTCTGGGCGTTCGTCCGGTAGAAGATCGCGGCGTCCGAGTAGCGATGTCCCTCGGATTCGACGAGGCGGTGGATCTCCTCGGCGACGAAGACCGCCTCCTCGTGCTCGTCGTCCGCCCGGTACCGAACGGCGAGCTCGCCCGCCTGCGTCTCGGTCCACAGCGACTTCGGCTTGCGGTGGACGTTGTGTTCGATCAGCGCGTTCGCGACGGCGAGGATGTTCGAGGTCGATCGGTAGTTCTGCTCCATCAGGAAGATCTCGGCGTCGGGGTAGTCGCGCTCGAAGTCCAGGAGGTTCTGGATCGTCGCGCCGCGCCACGAGTACACGCCCTGGTCCGCGTCGCCGACCACGCAGAGGTTCCGGTACTTGGCGGCGAGCAGGTTGACGAGCTGGTACTGCGCGCGGTTCGTGTCCTGGTACTCGTCGATCAGGATGTAGCGGAACCACTCCTGGTAGTGCTCGAGCACGGCGGGGTGGTCTCGGAACAGCCGAACCGTCTCGGTGATGAGGTCGTCGAAGTCGAGCGCCCCGGCCGCGTGCTTGCGGCGTTCGTACTCCGCATAGACCCTCGCGATCGTCTGCTCGTAGAGGTTGCCGGCGGCTCCGGAGAACTCCTCCGCGGACAGCACGTGATCCTTCGCTTTGCCGATCGCCGCCGACATCGCTCGCGGCGGGTACCGCTTCAGGTCGAGGTCGAGGTCCTTCAGGACGCTCGTGATCAGGCGCTCGGTGTCCCCCTCGTCGTAGATCGTGAAGCTCGCGGGGAGCCCGAGGTGCTCGTGTTCGCGTCGCAGGATCCGAGCACAAGCCGAGTGGAACGTGAGGATCCACATCCCCTTGGCGATCCGCTGGCCGAGCAGCGATTCGACCCGCTCTGCCATCTCGCGGGCGGCCTTGTTCGTGAACGTGATCGCGAGGATCGAGTACGGGTTCACGCCCTGCTCCCGGATCAGGTACGCGATCCGGTGGGTGAGCGCCCGGGTCTTCCCCGACCCGGCGCCGGCAACGATCAGGGCCGGTCCCTCCGTGTGCAGGACGGCCTCGGCCTGGACGGGGTTGAGGGTCTCGATCAGGGGCGAACCTGTTGCCACGTCTGGATTGTATGGGCGCGTCGGGACGGATCGTGCTCGGCGCTCAAGCTCTCGCCGGGAACCTGCGACACTTTGAGCATGCAGGACGTCGAAGCGCCCGACCATGCTGGGCTGCCCGAACCCCCACCGCCCGTGAAGCGGCGCCGGCGCGGCCGGTTCCTCAAGATCACGGGCCTGGTGCTGATCCTGACGGCGCTCGGGGTCGGCGGGTTCATCTGGTGGAACCTGTGGGGCACTGGGTTCGCCGCCCGGGCTGCCCAGAACGACCTCCGGGCCGAGTTCCAGCCGCGAGTGGAGGGGCGGATCCCACTCCCGGCGCCCGAACGCGTCGTCAAGGTTCCCGGCGACGCCGTCGCGATCATCCGCATCCCGAGGATCGAGATCGACCTCGTGGTGGTCGAGGGCACCGGAACCGAGTCCCTCAAGAAGGGTCCCGGGCACTACACGGATACGGCCTATCCCTGGGACGACACCGGCCGCGTCGGGATCGCCGGCCACCGGACGACCTACGGCGCGCCGTTCTGGTCGCTGAACGAGCTCCGCGCCGGCGATCCGATCGTGCTCGCCACCGAATACGGGGTCTTCGAATACCGGGTTCGCCGCAGGGTCATCACGCCGCCTTCGGGGATCCTCCCGTCGGGGGCCTGGGTGCTCGACCAGACGGAGCAGCCAACCCTCGTCCTCACGACGTGCAACCCGAGGTTCTCGGCCGCCGAACGGCTCATCGTGATCGCCGACCGCGTGGAGTGACGCTCGGCGATCTGCAGCGCCGGTCGTCAGCCCGCCGGCGCGGGCGTTGATCCGACCGGTTCAACGGGGATCCGGCGCGTGAAGTACAGCGCGATCACCGCGAACACCGCCAGGAGCGACAGGGCCGTGCGGATCCCCTCGACCCGGGCCTCCCCATAGTCATCGAGGATCGCCTCGGACGTCGGCGCGTCGAGCGAGGAGTCGTCGAGCGCCGCTTCGAGGTCTTGGTCGGAGATGAAGGGGATCCCGCTCGCGAGCTCGACGGTCGCCTGGTTCGAGACCTCCGCGGGCACGGCGGGATCCGTGGCGATCCCGGAGAGGAACGCCGCGGTCAGGGCGGTGATCATGACCGACCCGGCGAGCGCCGTTCCGAGCGATGCGCCGAACTGCGACGCGGTGTTCTGGAGCCCACCGACCTCGGGGCTCAGCTCCTCGGGAGCCGCGGATACCGTGACGGCGCCCAGTTGCGACGCCAGGGCCCCGAAACCCAGGCCGATCACGAGCAACGGAACGGTCACGACGCTCGCGTCGGCGTCGGCATCCATCGCCCCGATCAACGCCACGAGGCCGACCAGGACGGCCACGAACCCGATCGTGACCACCCGCCGCGGCGAGGCCGTCGGGAAGAACTTCGGGATGCCCGCCGCCGCGAGGAGCATCGTGACCGAGAGCGGCGTGATCCTGATCCCGGTTTCGATCGCCGAGAGGCCGAGGGCGACCGACAGGAACAGCGGGAGCACGAAGAAGATGCCCATCATCACGACGAACTGGAAAAGGAACATCAGGAGCCCGCCGTTCAGTCCCTGCGCGATCAGCGACGGGCTGAACAACGGTTCCCTGTCCTGCTCGTCCAGCCTTCGGATGTGCGACCCGAACAACCGGAGCGTCACGAGGCCCGCGACGATGAGCCAGATCGTCGGCGCCATGCCGAAGATCGTCGGCGCGTCCTCGGACGGGAGGAACCACCCCCACTCGCCGGACTTCAGCACGGCGAGGACGATCAGCCCCATCCCGGCCGCCCACAGCACCGATCCCAGCAGGTCCAGGTGGGGGCGGGCCCCGACCGGCGCGTCCGAGATGCGCCGGGAGAACAGCACGATCCCCACCCCGATCAGGACCTCTCCCGCGAACACCCAGCGCCACGACGCGTAGGTGGTCGCGAGCCCGCCGATCAGCGGTCCGACCGCGATCGCGATCGCGCCCGCGGCCCCGACCAGTCCGTACGCGCGTGGCCGACCCTTCGGAGGGAAGTTCCCGGCGACCAGGGCGACGATCGCCGGCATGATCAGGGCGGCCCCGACGCCCTCGAGGAACGACCAGCCGAGCAGCAGCACGCCGAGGTTCGGCGCCAGGGCCGTCGTGAGGGAACCCGAGCAGTAGATGATCATGCCGAGGACGAAGGCACGCTTGCGGCCGATCATCGAGCCGACCTTGCCGCCCGTCACCATCAGCATCGCCATCACGAGCGTGTACAGGACGATCGCGCTCTGGATGCCCGTGATCGAGGTGTCGAGGTCGTCGGCGACCGTCGCGATCGAGACGTTCATGACCGAGCTGTCCA
>DATFEU010000273.1:0-3775 GCA_035250725.1 Actinomycetota bacterium | reverse complement strand
GTCGTTCCTGGTCTGCGCGCTGCTCGCCGCGCTCGCGCTGATCCCGGTCGCGGCGTTCCGCAGGAGGCTCGCGTGATGGATCGCCGGGTCGCGGTCGCGATCCTGGTCGCGGTGTTCGTCGGCGCCGTGGCGCTCGTCGGGGTCGAGTTCGCGAACGGAGCGGCCGACGCGGGCGGCCTCGCGGTCCGCGACCCGTGCGAGCCCCGGGCCGCGTTTCCCGGGCAGGGACTGGACGCGACCCTGCAGCGCCTCGTGCTCGACGGTCTGGACGGCGCCGCCTGCGAGCTCGAAGCGACGCGGGAGGAACTCGTGCTGTCGCTCTCCCCGCGCTCGAACGCCGACGTCCGCTGGGACGACGAGACGATCGAGCGCACCCTGCGCGCGGGGCTGCTCGGCGCGATCGACGACGCCGAGCAACGCGGATCGCTGAACGGCATCGTGGCCGCGATCCTGCGGCCGATCGTCGAGCGCGCGCCGGTGCAATGGCTGATCGACGGCGGCCAGGGCATCGCCGGCCTGTTCGACTAGGCTCGGTCGCGAGCCGGCGAGGAGGCGCAGGTGGGGGCGGATCGCTCGTACGTGGAGACCAACCGGCGGGAGCTCGAACGGCTGAAGGCGCTCGTGGACCGGGCGAGCGACGAGGACCTCGCGCGGTCGATGGAGGACGGCTGGACGGTCGCGAGCGTGCTCGGACACGTGGCGTTCTGGGACCTGCGGATCGTCACCGCGCTCGAACGCTGGGGGCCGGACGGGACGGGCCCCTTCCCCTCCTACTACGACGACGCCGTGGACTGGATCAACGATGCCGCCAAGCCGATCATCTCCGCGCTCGAGCCGCGCGCCGCCGCACGCGTCGCGATCGAGGCGGCCGAGGCGGCCGACCGGGCCGTCGCCGAGATGTCGGACGCCCTGCTGGCCAAGAACCGGGAGACCGGCCTGTACATCAACACGGACCGGGCGGACCACCGCAGCGAGCACCTCGACGAGATCGAGCGGCTCCTGCCGCCGGCCTGACCGTCGAGGCGATCAGCCTGCGGGGAAGTCGTCGGCGAAGTCCCACGCCCGAAGCTCGCCCGGCTCGACTCGCACGATCAGATCGTCTCCTGCGTCTCCGGCGAACGACGTCCCTCGCTCCGGACCGACGTATCGGGTCGCGATGTCCACCGCCGATGCGGCCACGTCGCGTTCGACGAGCACCGCGTCGCCGCGCACCTCCACGCCGCGGTACGGCGGGACGGGCTCGGCCACGAGGACGCTCGCTCGGGGATCGCGTCGCAGGTGCCGCACCTTCACGTCGTCGGCGCCGACCCAGATCTCGAACCCCCCGTCCCGCCACCGGTGCCAGACCGGCGACAGGAGCGGGGAACCGTCGCTCCGCAGCGTGGCGAGCACCGCGAGCCGCGGCTCGTCCAGGAAGCCCTCCAGGTCGTCGAGCGTGAGGTTCGTCCGCATCTCCACCGATCCGGCGCCGAGGACCGGCGACACCTTAGCCGAGATGACGGCGCCGACCGGCCGAGGCCCCACCATCCCCCGAGGTTCCCGTTGCGATCGTGGGAGGCCGCACCACGAGGTTGACGACGCTTCCGGCGATCGCGCCTAGCGCCGCGCCCCCGATGACGTCGAGCGGCAGGTGGGCGCCTACGTAGATGCGGCCGAAGAGCACGACGATCCCTAGAACGAGCGCGAGGATGGTCCACCGCATGGACAGGTGGGCCGCTACCACCGCGGTGATCGCCGCCGCGACGGCCGCGTGACCGGAAGGAAAGCCCAGGCTGTCCTCGGCGAACGTCTCGCGCTCCTCGACCCCCACGATCAGGGCACCGGGGCGGCCGCGTTCGACGATCTGCTTCGTCACGAGGGCCAGCAGGTACACGCCGACACCGGCGAGGAGAACGGCGATCGCGAGTCGGACCCGTCGGAAGAGCAGCGCCGTCGCGGCGAGGATCGGGATCGTGACGAACGTGCCGTACTGCATGAACGGCGTCACGACGACGTTGAGACCCTCGGGGAGCTCGTTCGCCGCCCGGAACAGGCGAAGCTCCGTAGGGCTGAGCTCGGATCGGGCAAGGAGTGAGGCGACGACCAGCACGGCGATGCAGGACGCGATCACGATCAAGCGTCGACGAGCCCCCAGCGGTTCACGCCACGAACCGGACTCTCTCCCGCTCGATGACGATCGTTCGGTCACGACTCGATCCTCGGAGGTCGCACGTCGGCCTTCGGTGCCGCCGAGTATGCGACATCCACGCGAGGAGAGTGGTGGAGGGCGTCGAGTTCCTGCGTCAGGGATCGACCGGCGTCCGCTCATCCGGACGTCGATCGGGGTCGAGCACCCAGTGCTCGGACGCCCTCGCGCGGAACAGCCGCAAAGGCGCGGGCGGCCGCACGTCCTCGAGCGTCCACGACCTGGCGCCGTGGCTCACGGACACCCGCGAGAAGGTCTCGATCCCCAGCTCGAGTTCGTCGCCCGCGAGCTCGGCGGCCTCGGCCGCCATGTACACCGCCTGTCCCTCGCCGATCGGCACTCGTGAGTCGAAGATCACGACGGCGATCTCGGGCCGGGCGGCGACGTTTCGCGAATGCGTCCGGTCGAGCGCCGAGACCCAGTAGTAGTCGCGGTACCCGTCGGCCGCGTAGTACACGGGGGTCGCCCACGGCTTCCCGGACGCGTCGGCGGTCCCGAGCACCATGTACCGGTTGTCGTCGACGATCGCCCGGGCGACGGCGTTCAGATCCTCCGCCACGCCAACCTCAGCCGAGGAAGAACTCGCGCAGGACGGGCACCACGACCGCCGGTTCGGCCTGGTGGGTCTGCTCCGGGAGCGAGCGGTACGTGGCGTCGGGGAGCGCCTCGGCCACGGCGCGCGTCACGTTCCGCATCCGGTCCGGGCTCGCCCCCCCGGCCAGCGCGAGCACCGAGACCTGGATCGCCTTCCAGCGCTCGACCGGCAGCGAGCGATCGGGACGGTCGAACCCCACGATCCGGCCGTCGTACGGGAGCGTGTGGGCGAGGGCCTCCAGGCCGGGCCAGAACGGCGCGCCGCGCATCTGGGCCACCTCCTGGGGCGAGAGCCCCACGCCGGTCGTCATGAAGTACTCGACCGCGTCGCCGCGCCGATCCGCCGCGCACAGTTCGTCGAGGTGCTCGACGAAATCGATGGGGATCCTCGGGGCGCCCTCGTCCGCGTCGTAGGGCGGCTCGTAGACGGCGAGCTTGTCGGCGCCCCCGCTCCGGGCGGCGGTCTCGAGCACGAGCGCCGCACCGGAGGACACGCCGAACAGGAACGCCCGCCCGCCGGCCTCGCGGATCAACGCGTCGAGGTCCTCGACCTCGCGCTCGACCACGTACGGCGGGGTGTCGCCGCTGTCGCCTCTGCCCCGCCGGTCGTACGCGTAGGCCGTGAAGTCCGACGAAAGCTCTGCGGCGAAGCTCGCCCCCGCGCGTCGATCGCTCAGCGCCCCGCCGACCAGGATCACCGGCGGCCCCTCACCGGTGCGGTCGAACACGATCCTCGTGCCGTCCTGCGAGGTCACCTCGCCGGTCGAGGTCTCGCTCATGAGGCTCCTTCCTCCGCCGGAGGGATGTTCTGGTTCAAGTGGAACAGGTTCGTCGGGTCGTACCGCGCCTTGATCCGGCGCAGCCGATCCCAGGTGCCGCCCGGATACGCGGCGCGGATCCGGTCGGGCCCTTCGTCGCCGAGGAAGTTCACGTACGCGGCATCGTCACCCTGGTGCAGTGCCGCGGCGAGCCTGCGGACCCACGGCTCGTGCGTCG
>DATFEU010000259.1:0-3092 GCA_035250725.1 Actinomycetota bacterium | reverse complement strand
AAGCCGAGGTCGAGCTGATGCGCGAGCTCGCGCTCGGGACGGGTGCGGAGACCGTCGTCGTGAATCGCGGGTTCGCGAAGGGCGGCGAGGGCGCGGTCGAGCTCGCGGAGGCGGTCGTTACCGCGTGCGAGCAGCCGAGCTCCTTCCACCAGCTCACGCCGGACGGCACCTCGATCCGAGAACAGGTCGACGCGATCGCGAAGCGCGTGTACGGGGCGGATGGCGTGGACTTCCAACCCGCCGCCGAGAAGGAGCTCGCGAGGATGGACCAGCTCGGGTTCGGGGCGATGCCGGTCTGCATGGCGAAGACCCATTTGTCGCTCAGCCACGACCCGACGCTGCTGAACCGGCCGACGGGATGGCGGCTCCCGGTCCGGGGTCTCGTCCCGAGCGCGGGAGCAGGGTTCGTCGTCGTCCTGTGCGGTGACATGCAACGGATGCCGGGGCTCGGCCGGACGCCCGCGTACATGAACATCGACGTCGACGCCGAAGGCCGGACCGTCGGGCTGTTCTAGCCCGGATCAGACGATCGCGATCGCCTCGATCTCGACCAGCTGCCCCCGGTAGCCGAGCGTCGGGACGCCGACGAGCGTGCTCGGCGCCCGCCCGATCGGCGAGGACCGCACGACCTGCCAGACGTCGGTCTGCGTCTGGTAGCTCGCCCCCGCGACGTACACGGTGGTCTTCGCGACGTCGGTCGCCTCCGCCCGCCCCTCCTCGAGCGCGACGAGGAGGTTTTCGATCACCTTCTCGGCCTGCGTCACCGCGTCGTCCTGGCCGACGAGGTTGCCTTCTGCGTCGAGCGGGACCGCGCCGGCGGTGAAGACCAACGTGCCGCTCGTCGCGATCGCGACGTGCGAGTAACCGGGTGGCGGCGCGAGCGTGGGGGCGGTGCGGAGATCGACGCTCACGTCAGCCGGCCAGGTAGTCGGGGCCCTCGATCAGGACCCACTCGGCCCGCGTGATGGCTTCATCGCGGTCGAAGTCGAAGATGCCGACGTCGTACGCGGCCTCCCAGGTCGAGCCGCAGCTCGGGCAGATCCAGAGGGTCTGGGCCTCGGGGGCGGCGTCCTTAGGTGGCGCGCAGGTGTGGACCGGCATCGATCGAACCTCCTCGAATCACACGGTTGTGATTACGGGAGTGTAACCAGCCCGAGCCGCAGGTCAACCAGGGGTTCGGCTTCCCCCCCGACCGTCGTGGTGGCAGCACCCTTCAGCAGGCGTCCTCGGGAGAGCATGCTCGGTCCATGAGCGCCGCCTCGCACTCGCTCGGTCGCTCCCCCGCCTGGGTCGTTCGGCCCGGGGCGCTGCGTCGCTTCGCCGCCGTGTTCGTGGCGGGCGGGCTCGCGGGCATGATCGCCGGCGGGATCGGGAGCCGGGTCGCGATGCGGATCGCCGCCCTCGCCGCCCCCGGTCACGTCCAGGGGTTCCCGACCGAGGCAGGCGCGACGATCGGCGAGATCACGCTCGAGGGGACGACGTTCCTGCTCTTGTTCGCGGGCATGAGCTCGGCGCTGATCGGAACCGCGTTCTACCTGATCGTCCGGTCGTGGCTGCCGCGCCGCCGCTGGATCCGGGCGCTCGGCTTCGGCGGGCTCGAGCTCGTGGTGTTCGGCACGCACGTGCTCGACGCGGGGAACGCCGACTTCACGATCCTCGGTCGATCGGCGCTGAACGTCGCGGTCTTCTGCTTCCTGTTCATCCTGCACGGCGTCCTGCTCGTCGTGCTCGTCGAGCCGAGCGGTCGACTGGTGGCCGCGGTCGCCGGCGAGTCGCGGTGGCGCCGCGTCGTCGTCGACGTCGGCGCGGTCGGCGCCGCACTGCTCACGGCCGCGGCGATCGTCTCGCTCGGACTGTTGTTCGGATGGCTGAGCCCGGTGATGGTTGCCCTGATCGTCAGCGCGGTCGGACTCGCGGTCCTCGACCCCGACCGCGCACGGCCACTGGTGCGCCCGATGCTCAGGCTCGTCGGCGGCGTGGCGCTGGCGCTGATCGCGTTCGGCGGGACCGTGCAGCTCCTCGACGAGGTGACGACGATCCTGGGCTGATCCCGAACGCTACGAGCGGGGGCGGTCCTTGTTCGTGTCGTAGATCGGCAGCACGTCGACGGTCGCGCTCACCGTTGCGTCGCCGAGCGCAACGTCCACGGTGCTGCCGACGTTCGACCGGTCCTTCCTCACGACCGCGACCCCGATCTTGCCGAACCGCGGGCTGTCGGTTGGGCTGGTGAGCACCCCGACCTCCTCGCCGTCCTTCGAGACCGCCGCGCCGTACTCGGGCAGGGCGTCGGCCTCGTAGCGGAGCGTCACGAAACGGTTCGGCGGGTCGGTCGCCACCTTCCGGAGCGCGTCCTCCCCGGCGAACCCGAGCCCCCGATCGAGCTTCACGAACCGGTCGAGGTTGAAGTCGAACGGGGTGCGCTGATGGGGTTCGTAGTCGTAGTCCGTGACGATCAGGCCAGCCTCGACGCGAGCGATCTCGATCGCCTCGGCGCCGAACGGCGTCACGCCGGCACCCACGACGGCGTTCCAGAGCGTCTCGGCGTCGGCCGGGTCGAGGAGGAACAGCTCGTAGCCCAGCTCACCGCCGAACCCCGTCCTCGAGAGGTGGACGTCGACGCCCGCGACCTGGACGTGCCGAGGGATGAACCGGAAGTACGACAGGGATCCGATGTCCTCGTCGGTCAGCTTCTGGACGACCTCGCGCGAGCGCGGGCCGATCACGCCGAGGTGCGGCATCGACGGCGCGATCCACTCGAACTCCACGTCGAGGTCCTTCAGCTGCTCCCCGAGATAGTCCTCGTGGTCCTTGCCGTTGGTCATCACCCAGCAGTGGTCGTCCCAGGCGGTGTTGAACACCGTCCCGTCGTCCACCATCAGCCCGTCGGCGTCGACGAACGCGCCGTAGCGAGCCTGCCCCACCTCGAGCCCGAGCGCGTCGTTGCTGAACACGCGTTGCGCGCCCTTCAGCGCGTCGGGCCCGCGGAAGTCCCACTTATTCAGCGGCGAGACGTCCCACACCGCGACGTCGTCGCGGATCGCCGCGTACTCCTTCGCGACGTCGCCGAACCCCTCGAGCCACATCCACCCGCC
>DATFEU010000143.1:0-8748 GCA_035250725.1 Actinomycetota bacterium | reverse complement strand
GAGAGACCGCGCGAACGGCCTGCGGACACGTGAGCCAGAACAAGGTGGGGAACGGCGAGCCCTCGTCGTCGAACGGCCGGTTCCGCGTGACGAGCGCGTGCCCGCCCGGACAGCGCGCCACGACGGTGAACGGGATCGTGGGCTCGCGCCCGAGCTGTTCGGCGACGGTCCGAAGGTCGCTGCCGCGGAGCTCGCCCACCCCGGGGGGCGCTACTTGCGCTTGTGCTCGACGGAGCGCTTGAAGTCGACCTGCCGCTCCTCGCTCTGGCGCATGAACTTCTTCAGGCGGGCCTCGAAGTCGGGATCCGAGCCGCGGCGGACGCGAGGTGGCGCCGGGTCCTGGAGGGCCTTGATCGACAGGTCGATCTTGCCATCCTCCTTGATGGCGATGACCTTCGCCTGGACGACGTCGCTCTCCCGCAGGTGCTCGTGGACGTCCTTCACGTAGTTCCGGTCGATCTCGGAGATGTGAACGAGCCCCATCTTCCCGCCCTCGAGCGTCAGGAAGGCACCGTACGGGGTGATGCGGCTGACGGTCCCCTCGATGACCGCACCGACCTCCAGATCTGCCAGGGTCGTTCCTCCCACGTTCCGCTCCGGCCCATCGCCGGGGCGGTCAGTCTCCCATCGGCTCGGAACGACCGTCAACGGACCGCCCCCGCGCCGCCGGGACTCGGGCACCTCCCAGGGCGCCTCGCGTCCCGCTAGCAGTCGGCGCCCGTCGGCCTGCCGGCGATCACGAACGCGACCTCCCCCGGTGCCACCATCCCGAGGCACGCGCGGGCGAGCTTCTCGAGGTGGGCCGGGTCGCCCAGCGCCGTGATCTCCGCACGCAGATCGCCGTTCTCGGCCTCGAGCTCCGCAGCCCGGCGGTCGAGTTCGGCGATCCGAGCCCGTTGCCCGAGCAACTGCCGGGCGGGGACGACCGCCATGATCGCGAGCAGCGACACCGCGACGAGCAGCGCCGCCGCCCGGCCGGTGAGCCTCGGGCGGTCGCGCTCGAGCCGCGGACGCGACGGTCGAGTGGCTGGGCCCCGTCCGCGGACGACGCTCATGCCGCCCTCCTGCGGAGCGCCGACGCTCCCGGGTACCGCGCCTGCTCGCCCAGCTCCTCCTCGATCCGGATCAGTCGGTTGTACTTCGCGGTCCGCTCGCTCCGCGTCGGCGCGCCCGACTTGATCTGCCCGCTGTTCGTCGCGACGACGAGATCCGCGATCGTCGTGTCCTCGGTCTCGCCCGAGCGGTGGCTCACCATCTGGCCGTACCCGCTGCGCGCCGCGAGCGCGATCGTGTCGAGCGTCTCGGTGAGCGTCCCGATCTGGTTCACCTTGACGAGGATCGCGGTCGCGACGTCCTCGCGGATCCCCCGAGCGAGCCGGTCGGGGTTCGTCACGAACACGTCGTCGCCCACGATCTGACAGGTGGCGCCCAGCTCGGCCGTGAGCGCGGCCCACCCCTCCCAGTCGTCCTGTGCGAGCGGATCCTCGAGCGAGACGACCGGGAAGCCGTCGAGCAGTCCCCGCCAGTACGCGATCATGTCGTCGGCGGAGCGATCCGCGCCCTCGAGGCGGTACGCGCCATCCCGGTAGAGCTCCGAGCAGGCCGGGTCCATCGCGAGCGCGACCTCGTCGCCTGGCTCGAGCCCCACGCGCTCGATCGCGTCGACCAGCAGTTGCAGGGCCTCGGCGCCGCTGGAGATCTCGGGCGCGAACCCGCCCTCGTCGCCGACGCCCGTCGACAGTCCCTTCGCCTTCAGCGACGCCTTGAGCGCCTGGTAGATCTCGGCGCACCAGCGCGTCGCCTCCGAGAGCGACGCCGCCCCGACCGGCGCGAGCATGAACTCCTGCAGCTCCAGCTCGTTGTCGGCATGCGCGCCTCCGTTGATCACGTTCATGAACGGGACGGGCAGCACGTGGGCGTTCGGGCCGCCGAGCGATCGGTAGAGCGGGAGGCCGAGCGAGTCGGCTGCCGCGCGCGCGACCGCGAGCGAGACGCCGAGGAGCGCGTTCGCGCCCAGGTTCGACTTGTCCGGCGTGCCGTCGAGGTCGAGGAGCAGCCGGTCCACCCGTCGCTGGTCGAGCGCCTCCTCGCCGACGATCACGGGCGCGATCACCTCGGTGACGTTGGCGACCGCCTGGAGCACCCCCCTGCCGCCGTACCGCTTCGGGTCGCCGTCGCGGAGCTCGAGCGCCTCGTGCTCGCCGGTCGACGCGCCGCTCGGCACCGCGGCGCGGCCGAACGCGCCGTCGGTGAGCAGCACGTCGACCTCGACGGTCGGGTTGCCGCGGGAATCGAGGATCTCGCGCGCGGCCAGGGCTTCGATGAGCGACATCGGGAGGGCGATTCTAGGGCCCCGCGAGGGGCGGGGCGTGGATGTCGGAGGTACGCCGCCTATGCTGCCCCCATGAGCGATGCGCCGCTCGACCGGCCGGAATTCGAACGATGGAGGCGCGAGGCCGACCGCGCGCTGGAGAGCGCGCGCGTCAACGCCGACTCCGGGCTTCACAACTGGGCGTGCTTCCTCTCGGAACAGGCCGCCCAACTCGGTCTCAAGGCGCTCTTGCACGGGCTCGGTCGAGGGCCGTGGGGCCACGATCTCATCGGGCTCGGTCGGATGTGCGCCGAGGCGGGGATCGAGGTCCCCGAGGACCCCACGCAACGCCTCATGCGGTTGGCGCGACACTACATCCCCGCTCGATACCCGGACGCTCACGCCTCGGGAGCGGCCAACGATCGCTACGGCTCGGCCGATTCGGTCCAGGCCATCGAGGACGTGGAGGCCACGCTCCGGTTCGTGGACGACCGGTGGAAGGAGCTCGGTGGCTGAGATCGTCGCCCGCCGGAAGGAGGAGCGGGAGCGTCTGATCGGCGTCGCTCGTTCCTACGTCGAGGCTCTGGCCGAGACGATCCCGGTGCTCGCCGCCGCGGTCGTGGGCTCGGTCGCTCGGGGAGACTTCAACGTCTGGAGCGACATCGACGTCGTCGTCGTCTGCGACGACCTTCCCGAACGGACCCCCGAACGCATGGCCGTGCTCGTGCGCGAGCACACGGAGGGGGTTCAGCCCGTCGGCTTCACGCGCGAGGAGTTCAGGAGGGCGTTCCGCAAACGGAACCCGCTCGCGACGTCCGTGACCACCGAGGGCGTGATCCTCCTGGGCGAGAACTTCTTCCGCGGTGTGGGGGCCGACGGATGAACGAGCCCGCAGAGCCCGAGCGCTGCTGCTTCGACGACTGGGTCGACAGCTGGGACCGTAAGGCCGCGCGGCGCGACACGGTCAACTCCGTCACCGCCTCGCTCCTGAAGGCGATCACCGACCTCGGCGTCTCGGGCCGGACCGTCCTCGACGTCGGGTGCGGGATCGGCGACCTCGCGATCGGGACCGTGGCCGCGGGCGCGACGAGCGCGATGGGCGTCGACCTGTCCCCCAAGGCGATCGATCGCGCCCGGGCGCTCGCGCGGCGGCGCGGTGTCGGCGACCGGACGACCTTCGAGGTGGGCGACGGGTCCAAGCTCGACCTGCCGAGGGTGGACATCGTGGCGATCAACCGGGTGGTCTGCTGCTACCCCGATGCCGACGGCATCCTGGAGCGGACGCTCGCTGCCGCGGGGAGCGTCTTCGCCATCTCGGCCCCGATCTCCAGCGGGGCGACCGGCGTCTACAACCACGCCCAGAACGCGGTCTGGAACGTGGTCTACCGGTTGCGGGACCGGCACTACGGCGGGCTCCGGACGTTCATCCACGACGTCGAGCGCATGGACGCGCGGATCAGGGCCGCCGGCTTCCGGCTGGCGCATCACGAACGGCGGCGCCTCGTGTGGGATCTCGCCGTCTACGCGCGCTGAGGCGGCTTCTTCACGAAGTCGAACGATCGCCCGGCCTCGTCGAACCCGAGCTTCGCGTACATGTGCTTCGGCCAGTCCTCGTCGTCGGCGCCGAGGTAGATCAGGTCGGCCCGGTCCTGTTGCGCCGCGCGGACCGCGGCAAGCACCGCGGCGCGCGCGTACCCCTGTCCGCGGTGCGCGGTGAGCGTCACGACGTCCTCGACCTGCGCGACGCTGCCGAGCACCATCAGTTGCGCGCCGGCGACGACATCTCCGTCGACACGCACCCCGTAGAACCGGGCGCCGGCACCCTCGACGAGCACGTCGAGGAACTCGGCCAGCATCGCCGCGTCGGCGGGCTCGATCACGTCGGGCTCCTCGAGGTGCGCAGCGCGCCACAGCGCCTTGGCGCTCTCGAGATCGACCTCCTCCGCGCGGTCGTCCGTCCACGCGTCCGGCTCGCGCGCGTGCACCATCACCACGTTGCGGTCGACCACGTACCCGAGCTCGGCGAACCCCGGCGCGAGCCGTTCTCCCTGCGCCGCGTCGGCGACCCAGATCACGCGGTGCTGCAGGCCGGCACGGCCGAGGACGTCGTCCGCATCGGCGGCGAGCTGCTCGGCCTCGACGGTATCCAGCGGCGGGTCCGTCCAGACGAAGTTGCTGTCCCAGCGTCTCGGGAAGTCGTCGTGGAAGTACGCGGTGCCGAACCGGCTGCGCTCGGTCCTGCTGGAGAGGCGTCCCTCGAGGTCGCGTTCGAACGCCGCGATCCGCTCGAGCACCTCCGTCACGCGCGCGCCTCGCGGAACAGCGCCCGTACCTCGTCCTCCGGCACGTCGTCGATCGACAGCCCGCGCTCCTCGAGCATCGCGGTGAACCGCTCGTAGCGCTCGGCGAACCCGCGGACCGTGCGGCGCAGTGCGCTCTCGGGATCGACGCCGAGCTTCCGGGCGACCGAGACCGTCGCGAACAGCACGTCGCCGATCTCTTCCTCGGCGTTGTCGGCGTCGGTGTGCGTCTCGAGCTCGCCCACCTCTTCCCGGAGCGCCTCGAGCGCCGAGTCGACCGACCGCCACTCGAACCCCCAGCCGGCGGCGCGCCGCTGCACCTTCGACGCGCGCGCGAGCGCCGGGAGCGTGTCGGGGATGTCGTCCTCGAGCGGCCTCTCGCCCTTCTCCTCCGCCTTGATCCGCTCCCAGTTGACGAGCACCTCGTCGGCGCCCGCGACCTCGACGTCGCCGAACACGTGTGGGTGCCGCCGGATCAGCTTCTCGACGATCGCCTGCGCCACGTCGTCCACGTCCCACGCCCCGTCGTCCGCCGCCATCTGCGCGTGGAACACGACCTGGAGGAGCACGTCGCCGAGCTCCTCGCGCAGGCGGTCGCCGTCGCCCGCGTCGATCGCGTCGAGCGTCTCGTGCGTCTCCTCCAGCAGATGCCGGGCGAGCGAGGCGTGCGTCTGCTCGCGATCCCAGGGACAGCCGCCGGGGCCGCGCAACCGCGCCATCACCCGCACGAGGTCGAGGAGGCGTTCGCCCTGCCGCGACGAGGGGACCGGACCCTCGGGGACGTGGGAGAGGGGTTCGGCCGCCTCGGGCTCGTCGGACCGCGCGCCCCGCGGCTCGGTCACGGCGCGGTCGCGCCCGCGGGCTGCTCCCCCTCGTCCGCCGTGCTCCGGACCGCGCGGACCTCTCCCGTCTCGGTATCCAGCCTGCCGAACCGCGGGTTCACGTCGATGTCGGTCGTGTCGAGCTGCTCGAGCATCCAGTCCTCGAACACCTGCCCCGCGCTGCCGGCGCGCAGCCGCTCCCGGACGTCCTCGAACGACGCCACGTCCCGGCTCACGAGCCGGATCACGTGCCAGCCGAACTGCGTCTGCACCGGCCCCGAGATCTCACCCGGCTCGAGCTCGAGCGCACCGGCGACGAAGTCCGGATCGAACTGCGCGATGAACTCCGGCTCGGAGAACGAACCGAGGCTCCCACCGTTCTGCGCCGAGCCGGGGTCGGCCGACTCGCGGCGCGCGACCTGCTCGAACGTCTCCGGCGTGACCTCGGCGGCGATGCGCTCGGCGTCCGCCTGGTCCTCGACGAGGATGTGCGCGACCTCCAGCGTGGTGAACGCGTCGAGCTGGTCGTCGTACTGCGCCCGGAGCGCCTCGTCGTCGACCCGTTCCGCCACGACCGCCTCCTGGACGACGTTGATCAGCAGGACGCGTTCGGCGAACGCGCGGAGGTCCGACCGCATGAGATCGGCCTCTGCGAGCCGGGCGTCCAGGGCCTCGGCGCCCCCGATGTTCGTCTCGAGCTGCGCGAGCGCGTCGTTCACGACCGACGGCTCGACCGAGAGCTCGTGGTCGACGGCGTACGCCTTCGCGAGCTCTTCGCGGATGTCGTTCGAGAGCGTGAAGCGCGCGCACGCCGCGTCCTGCCCCTCGAACGGAGCCGGCGTCCCGCAGGGCGCGCCCGAGAGCCCGGTCAGGAACTCGAACAGGATCATGTCGCGCTCGAGCCGGTCGATCGAGATCGCGCTCTCGCCCACGGTCGCGGCGTCCGAGCTCGAGCCCGCGCACGCGCTCCCGAGGAGGGCGACGGTGGCGAAGGCGAGGAGGGCCGGGAGGCGACGGGTCACGCGTTGATGCTAGCAATGCGCGCGTCGTCGCCGGTCGCCTGCACCAGCTGGCGTTCGATCCAGCCGGGCAGCTCGGCGCCGGCGACGCGCTCGGGGTCGAGGTTCAGCGTCGCGGTGGTCCGGTGGTACGAGGCACCCGGCACGGTCACCGTCAGCCCGTGCTCGGCGGCCTCGGGCAGGACGATCGGCTTGGCCCGCACCTGCTGGCGGTACGTCGAGATCTCCTCGATGCCGAGTCGGGCCGCGGTGAGCCGCAGGGAGGCCACCGCGAGGAGCGTCTCGACCTCCTCGGGGAGCGCCCCGTACCGGTCGACCGCCTCGGCGCGGACCCGTTCGAGCGCGTCGTGGTCGGCCGCGGATCCGATCCGCCGGTACAGGTCGAGCCGCAGCGCCTCCTGCTCGAGCCATCCGGGCGGCACGAACGCCTTCACGGGCAGGTCGATCCGGATGTCGGCCTCCTCCGGCAACGGCTCGCCCTTCATCTCGGCCACCGACTCCTGCAACAGCCGGGCGTACGTGTCGAACCCGACCGCCGCGATGTGGCCGTGCTGTTCGGCGCCGAGCACGTTGCCGGCGCCGCGGATCTCGAGGTCGCGGAGCGCGATCTGGAACCCGCTGCCCAGCGCCTGGTGCCGGGCGATCGTCGTCAGGCGCTCGTGCGCCTCCTCGGTGAGCTCGCGCTGCGGGGGGAAGAAGAAGTACGCGAACGCGCGCTCGTGGCTCCGCCCCACGCGACCTCGCAGCTGATACATCTGCGAGAGCCCGAGCTGGTTCGCCGCGTCGACCACGAGCGTGTTCGCGTTCGGGACGTCGAGGCCGGACTCGATGATGACCGTCGAGACGAGCACGTCGGCCTCGCGATCCCAGAACCGCATCATCCGCCGCTCGAGCACGTCCTCGTCCATCCGACCGTGCGCGACGACGAGGCGTGCGTCCGGCACCTGCTCCTGCAGCCAGGCGGCCTGGCGTTCGATCGTCGCGACCCGGTTGTGCACCCAGAAGACCTGCCCCTCGCGGAGCAGTTCGCGCCGCACGGCGCCCAGGGCGAGCCCCTCGTCGTACTGGCCGACGTAGGTGAGCACCGGCTGCCGGTCCTCGGGTGGCGTGTCGACCGTGGACATATCACGGATGCCGGTGAGCGCCATCTCGAGCGTTCGGGGGATCGGCGTCGCCGACATCGTGAGCACGTCCACCTGCGCGCGGAGCTTCTTCAGCCGTTCCTTGTGCGAGACGCCGAACCGCTGCTCCTCGTCAACGACCACGAGTCCGAGATCCTTGAACGCGACGTCCCTGGACAGGAGCCGGTGCGTCCCGATCACGACGTCGACGGCGCCGGCGCGGAGCTGCTCGACGATCTCGGCCTGCTGCTGCTTGGACACGAAGCGGGAGAGCATCGCGACCTTCACCGGGAACGGCGCGTAGCGCTCGGAGAACGTGATGTGGTGCTGCTCGGCGAGCAGCGTCGTCGGCACGAGGACGGCGACCTGTTTGCCCTCCATCACCGCCTTGAACGCCGCGCGCACCGCGATCTCGGTCTTGCCGAAGCCGACGTCCCCGCAGATCAGCCGGTCCATCGGCCGGGTCCGGAGCAGGTCGGCCTTGACCTCCTCGATCGCCGTGACCTGGTCGCCGGTCTCCTCGTGCGGGAAGGCGTCCTCGAGCTCGAGTTGCCATGGGGTATCGGCGCCGTAGGCCGGCCGCTCGACGGCCATGCGGACCGAGTACAGCCGGACGAGCTCGCCCGCCATGTCCTTCACCGCTCGCTTCACGCGGCTCGTCGTTCGCGCCCAGTCGCTCGAGCCGAGCCGCGACAGCCGCGGCGTCTCGCCCCCGACGTAGCGCGCCACCATCCCGACCTGGTCGGTCGGCACGCTCAGTCGGTCGCCGGCCGCGTACTCGAGCACCATGTAATCGCGCTCGGACCCGCCGATGGCGCGTCGCTGGATCCCGACGTAGCGCCCGACGCCGTGCACGCGATGGACCGCGAAGTCGCCGGGTTCGATCTCCTCGGCGACGCGGTCGGTGCGCCGGCTCGTGAACCGCGGCGCCGAGCGCGTGTGTCGGCGGGAGCCGAACAGGTCCTCCTCGGTCGCGACCGCGAGCCTGCCCGCCGGGAAGACGAACCCTCGGGTAAGCGGCGCCTCCATCGTCTCGGCGTCGGGCAGCCCGACGAACTC
Organism: Actinomycetota bacterium; assembly: GCA_035250725.1. Lineage (GTDB taxonomy): Bacteria > Actinomycetota > UBA4738 > UBA4738 > HRBIN12 > DASSJM01. The sequence goes on along the minus strand of DATFEU010000143.1, from coordinate 117 downwards.
GCGGACGCGTTCGAGCGACCCGTGACCGCGCGCGGTGAGCACGACGCGGTACCCCCGGCTCGCGAGCTCGTCCGCACGCTTCGCGAGCTCGGCCGGGTTGCCCTCGGCGCTCCCCCA